>JABFSP010000239.1 GCA_013140565.1 Ignavibacteria bacterium | reverse complement strand
GTTTTGTAGCATCTTATATCTTCAAAGAACGAAGAACCATAATGTAAAACATGTGAGAGTACATGAACCTTTGCATCATCCCAATTGACGTGCTTCCCATTCATCCAGATTTTTTCAACTTTTTTTACCGGCATAGCTCAAAATTTTAAAAGTTATTAAAATAGATCCTTCCTGTAAATCCTGTACGTTTTGTATATATGCGCCCCTAATTTTTCGGCAGTCATTCTCATCGGCATATTATCTTCAAGAACCCAGGAAATTTCAGCACCGGTGTACCCGTTCTTGTTGCCATTTTTTATGACCTCAAGATAGAATACTGAATCGATAGCTTTTTTCTGGTATTCAGGTTTAACACCCATTATTATTACTCTAAGGAAATCAATTTTCTTTTTACCTGTCAGTAACTTTAAGAAACCGAATGGAAGCAGTCTTCCGTTCATTTTCTTTAATACCTGGTTAAAATCCGGTAATGCAAGTGAAAATCCAGCCGGTTTTCCGGCAACTTCAGCAAACATTATCAGGTCAGGGTCAACAACCATCTTAAGTGACTCCGCAAGGTAGTCAAACTCAGCCGTGGTTATCGGTACAAATCCCCAGTTGCTTTCCCATGCGCTGTTATAGATCTCTTCAATTTTTCTGACCTCATTAGTGAGGTCTTTCATATTGACATTATGTGTCGTAATATCAGAACGTTTTTTGATGAGATCGCTCATTCTTTCAAGCTTCGCCATCATTTTCGTATCGTTGATAACACTGGCTGGAATGTAATAAGCATACATATCTTTGGCCTTTTCGAATCCAAAATTCTCTATCATTTTGATGTAGCGTTTTGGATTGTAAGTCATTAAAAATACGGGAGATGAGTCAAAGCCATCAACCAATAAACCGCATTCATCGTTAGTCGATGGATTTACCGGTCCTAAAATGTTGGTCAGGCCCTTGCTTTTTACCCATTCGCAGGCTGTATCAAACAGCAGGTCAGATACCTCTTCATCATCAATACATTCGAAGAATCCGAAGAATCCGGCTTTATCTTTATGAAAATCAGTGTGATTGTCATTTTTGATAGCTGCGATCCTGCCGGCTAACTTGCCGTCTTTTTCAGCCAGGAAAAGCTGTACTTCTGCATGTTTAAAGAACGGATTTTTGTTTGGGTCAAGATTTTTTCTAACATCAAATATCAAAGGCGGAACCCAATACGGATCTCCTTTGTATATCTCCCACGGGAAGCGGATAAATTCCATCCTGTCTTTTTCATTTTCAACCTTGCGTATCTTTATCACTTTTTCAATATCCCTTACAGCTTCTTCGTTCTTTCGGGAGACATAATATTGTCCCAAATCAAATTTCTGTGTCCCTAAATATACCTGTTTTTGTTAAAAGATACAATCAAAAAGGGGGTGGTGTGGGGCTGAAACAAAGTGATGGGAAATTGTATTTAATATTTTAAGAGTAATTTGCGGCCTTGAAATTGACTCAGTAACTGTTAGTAATATAAAGTAGTTAATAAGGTATAATAAAGTGTTACATTAATGTGCGTTTACAAATTAATATCAATTAATTCACAATTCGCGTAGATTTGAACTGAAATTCATCAAAATTTTGATTAATTTAAGAAAACATCATATTTCTATTGAAGAGAATATCTATTTATCTGCTGGCAGTTTTGTTTGTGGTATTAGTTTACCACAATGATGTTTATTCTCAGGATGCCTGGTGGAAGGATAAAAAGTACAAAACTGAAGAGAAGCAGACGAAATTCGAAAACTGCAAACATGTTTTCTTAAGCATTGCTGATGGTTTAATGTATTCAAACGTAACATACATAAGTCCTTTCTTCCAGAACGAAATTTACCTTAGTCTTCAGAACAGCGAAAAGGGGTATTATAACCGTGAGCAATCGGGGTATATAATAGAAAGTTTTATGCAAAGCTTTCCGGTTTCATCCTTCAAATGGAAGAATTCCAGCCGCTCTGAAAGATACGCCTTTGCTTTGGGGAAATATAAGTATAAGAAAGGCGGCTTCATCAGCACCTTCACAATATCGGTATCCCTGAAGTACATAAACGAACTTTGGCAGATTGACCAGGTAATTGTAAATTAAGGCTTTCGGGCTATAATATGTTTCAATTCGAAAATAAAGATATTTTCCGCTTCAAAGTCCTGGGGATACTTTCCCTTATCCTGTTATTTGTCATTCTGTTTGTATTTGGTGTAAGGTATTACTTTTCTCAGTCCATTATTAACAACTGGGAAAATATTTCAAGCGAAAAGAAGAATGAGATCCACGCTGACTGCCTGAACATCTTTTATAATGCGCAAAATCAGGCTTCGCAGTATTCATACCAGTTATCCAAGAACAAAAAGCTTATTTCTGCCGTTGCTTCGCTGAACACGAGAAAAGCCTATGATGCCCTTTACGAATCTGAGAACACAGGAGAATTTAATATTGAAATATACAACTCAAGGCTTGAGCTATTCATATACTCCGGCCGCCAAAGCTACCCTGATGTAATTGAACTCAAAAAAGCGCTATCGGGTGAAAGGTATTCGACTGTCAAAGAAACAGGTATATATACTTACATAGTGGTATACGATCCGGTTAAGAATGATAACGGTACTGTTGAAGGCATACTGGTTACATCAAAGATACTGGATGTCAATTCAGGAATGCAGTCAACATTGTTCAACAGTGCAGGGCTTAAAAAGGAAATATACGATAAGTTTCACCTTGATATCCAGCTTGAATTCAACCCTCAGGCAAACACTTCACCAAGCCCTGATACATCATCGGGCAGCCTGACCATGCTGAATCTAAAAGGCATTAATGATCAGCAGATAGGTAAGATGTTCGTTCCAGATCTTGACCAGTCTTCATACTTATTGAGTGTACTGGGCAAATTTGATAATGTCATAAGCTTTATTGTATTTATACTGAATGCGGTATTGATATATTGGCTGCTTATGGCAGTCCGAAAGGCTGATTCATATTTCCTTAAACTGCTGCTTTTTACTGCCGGATTGATCTTTTCAAGGTACCTGTGGCTGTATATTGATTTCCCCGGTGAATTTTTCGGGTTGTTCGGCTCTGATATCTTTTCACCCATGCATTACGCTTCTGGTATTGGTTTCGGAATGGCAAAATCATTAGGTGAACTATCGGTTACTTCCATTATGTTCACATTCATTTCAGTATTTATACTGAGCAATGTTATTAAGCTGTATAAGTCAGAGCAGAAGCCCTTTAAGTGGTACTGGGCTGTGCTTATATCAATGGGTGCCGTAGTGATCTCAGTTGCAGTAATGAACTATTACGGGATAATTATCCAAAGCCTCATTTTTGATTCCTCAGTAAAATTCATAGATAAGTCAGACCTGTTTTCCTTTAACCAGCCGGAATTGATTGTGATTAGCATTATTATTCTTTTCCTTTCCATTTCACTTGTAATGATAATCCTTGCCGGCGCATTGCTTACCGCAAAATTCATTGGACCGTTCAGCAGTTTCAACAGGTTCCTGCGTAAAAATTCTGTTCTTATCTTTTTCGCTGTTTGCCTTCTGGTAAACCTCTTAATATCACTGTTTCCTGACCAGTTTCTGGATATTTCTTTAAAGCTGAATTTAAGACTTATCATTTTAGCGCTGGCAGCAATATTCAGTATTTACATCCAAAGACAGCTATCACTTACAAGGGAGTATAAGTTCATAAATATCATAAATCTTTCGCTTATACTGCTGGTATGCGCGGTTTTTATACCCTCTGTATTACTTAATAAGATAACATCACTCGAAAACCGGTATCTTGAAAAAGCGGCGAAGGATATATCACAGCAATCAACCGATAAGATCGTATTTCTGATTTCAGCTACCATTGATGATATCGGTGACGATACATCCATAGAAACTGACATTAAAGATAAAAATAAAGCAGGGAAGCTGGCATTCAACATCTGGTCTAAAAGCAAATTTTTTGATGAGGACTTAAATACAGCTGTGTACGTACTTGATACTGCTAAGAAATTAATAAGTGATTTCAATATCAATCCGGGCGAGCTCATTTCAGATAGTGTTTTGAATTTTACACTCAATTCAGCCAAAAAGAAGAATATACAGGAAGATGTTGCCGGGGAAACCGAAACGGAAGTTGAAGAAGAGCCTGAAACGCTTGATATCAACACTGTTATGAATACAATGCTTGTTGAAGAAGGCGGAATAATGCAAAACCCTGAAATGAAGTTCTATTCAGCGCTCATTCCCCTGGAAAAATCAGACTTGAAGAACAGTCGGTTCAATAAAACAATAGGTTATGTAATTGTTGCCGCTGGCTACGATGCGAAGAATTTTTTAACCCAGACTAACCTTGGAATATTCCGAAGTTTTGCCAGGGATAACATACTGAACAAACTTACTTCAACGCCTGTAATTTCCGAATTTTCTGAATCGGAGCTTGTAGGTTCTTCAAACAAGGATATATCCAAAGCTCAGCTGAAATCCCTCGATGCTTTCAGGGAAAGTGTGAAGGATAAAGTAGATAAATCTGCTCTCAGATACGATGAATTTGAAAATGAGATTTACAAATCATTCTATGTACTCACCGAAAGCAAGAATACAGGCAACTTAAGCAGCCAGAAGATATATGTGGTCAGTGTGAAAGTTAATGATTTCAGTTTGAGTACATTTTTCTTTTTCCGTTACCTGCTGTTTCTGGTTCTGATCTACCTTATATTCCTTTTTATTTATATTGTTTACAAGGGATTTTCCTATTTGCTGGATACTGAATCAGTACGGTTCATAAAATTCGGTTTCAGGGAAAAACTATTTGCATCGTTCATGCTGGCATCAGTTATCCCGATAGTAATTCTTGCAATATATACACGCGAGTTTGTAAATGATAAGAACGAGGACTTTTACAAGAACCAGCTTATCAGCGATCTGAGGATAGTTGACCAGTATGTAAGAAGCCGGACAACATTTGAAACACCGCAAAGTGATAAGAAGAACCCGCAAAGTGATAAGAAGAACCAAAGAGAAAATATCACGGGATTTTCGAATCTATTTGATAAAGGATTTTCTGAAACTGACAAGAATTTTAACTATTACATCAAAAATAAACTTGCAGCAACAACAAGTGAACAGCTTTATAAGTCAGATTTGCTTGATACAAGGCTTAGTGGCAACGCATATTATAATCTTGCATTGTTAAAGAAGGATTATTTTTCTGAAAACCAGCAAATTGGCGACTTTACTTTTATTGTAGGATATAAACCAATTTACGATAGCTTCAACAACCTGACGGGAATAATTTCGACTCAGACGGTATTTAAGCAGAGTGAAATTAACCAGGAGCTTACCGAAAGTCTTGTTTACATACTGGGTCCGTATTTTGCGGCGGTTATACTGCTGATATTCATTGTGAACTTTCTCTCATACAGGATATCTAATCCTATTTTACGGCTTCAGAAGGCAACTGAACAGCTATCGCAGGGAAATATTGATGTTCAGGTTAAATCCAACAGCAAAGATGAAATAGGCGAACTGGTAAATTCATTTAACAGGATGATCAAAGAACTGAAACGCTCCAGGGCGGAGCTGAAAAAAGCAGAACGCGAAGGCGCATGGCGCGATATTGCAAGACAGGTTGCTCATGAAATTAAGAATCCGCTCACCCCTATGAAACTTGCTATGCAGCACCTGTATTACGCTTATACGCATGGCTCCAATGATTTTCAGTCAATAATTCAAACTACCAATAAACTGATCATTGACCAGGTTGAAACGCTGAACAGGATTGCGACGGAATTTTCTAATTTTGCCAAACTGCCAAGCCGGAATTACGAGCTGCTTAATATGAACGAGATCATAGAAGATGTTGTAAGGTTAATGGATACTAAGGGGAAGATATCCCTTAAACTGGATCCTGTAATAAACAGGGAAATGGTTATGGGTGATAAGGATGAAGTTAAACGAGCTTTGATAAATATCATAAAGAACTCAATGCAGGCAATTGATGAAATAGAAGACACTTCATTCCATGGAAAAGTAAATGTGGAAAGCGTCCGTAAGAACGGATACTATTCTCTGAAGATTAAAGATAATGGCATTGGTATGGATGATGATACCCAGCAGAAACTTTTTGAGCCGTACTTTTCAACAAAATCAAGCGGAATGGGGTTGGGTTTGGTAATTACTAAAAAAATACTTGATGACATGAAAGCGCGCATTATTGTTAACAGCAGCCGCTCTGCGGGAACTGAAGTAGAAATTAATTTCAGGATTGCCGATAAACAGGGTTCATAGTCCGAAATAAGAATTTGGGATAAAACAACAAAAGGCACCCGATATAGAGTGCCTTTCGTTAATTACAGCAAAATTCTTTTTAGTTACCTTTTAAAATACCAGTAATTATCGTCTTCAAAGAAAAACTCCATGCCATAATGTTTCCTTATCAAAACTTTAAACACTATGAACTTTCCCGGAGCTTTTGTAATTTTTGGGTGTCTCCCAAAATCACTGCATGTACTTAACTCAAACAAGGTAGTCCTGGCTATCTTACTTGGTTTGTACTCGCCAACATAAATGGTCTTTCTTTCCAGCATTAATTCACTTTTAGTTATTTAAATATATATATACTAATGTATAATGACAAGGAAAAATTACGTAATATAACGGGTGTACGTGATATCAACTTGTGAAATAAGTTACTAACTGTGTAACTTTTTCAAAAATAAAAAATTTCCGTTTCAAAGCTACCGGAATTCCCTGAAATATAGGTTCATTTGGGGTTCCGGTATTCATTCTTAAATTGAAATTACCATAATAAATGGTTAATTTTAGAAAATTATGCAAAAATTATCCGGATTCGTACCGATTATAGGGGCGCCAAACGCCGGCAAATCAACTTTGCTGAATGCGGTTTTAGGGCAGAATATTTCAATTGTCACTGCCAAGCCGCAAACTACCCGTAACAGGATAACCGGGATTTACACTAAAGATAATGTACAGATAGTTTTTGTTGATACTCCGGGAATACTCGACCCTAAGTATAAGCTGCAGCAGTTCATGAGCAGGGAAATTGAATCAAGTGTAATTGAATCAGATGTTATCATACTTGTAATAGATATTAAGAAGTATGATAAAGAGACGTTTAAGGATCTTTACGAAAAATACAGCAATGAATACAAAGACCATAAAATATTCTGCGTACTCAATAAAATAGACCTTATCAGAAAAGAAGATATTCTTGCTGTAATTAAAGAGATATCCGATAATTTCAGGATAGATGAGATAATCCCTGTTTCCGCTGTAAAAGGTTTTAATATCGATGAACTTCTAAAGACGATCATAAAATACCTTCCTGAAAATGAATTTTATTTTGAAACTGATGTTTTAACTTCGCAGCCTGAAAAATTCTTTGTTGCGGAAATAATCAGGCAGAATGTTTTAAGGCAGTATAAAGATGAAGTTCCGTTTTCTGTTTACATAGATATAGATGAGTTTAAAGAACGCGAAATCGGCAAGGATTATATAAGAGCATCAATAATTGTGGAGCGTGATACACAGAAAGCCATTATCATAGGCGAGGGCGGCTTAAAAGTTAAAAAACTTGGCGAATACTCCAGGAAATCAGTGGAAGAATTCCTGGGCAGACCTGTATACCTTGAGCTGTTTGTAAAAGTCCGCAAAGACTGGAAAAACGACGATGATTTTTTGAAAAAGAATTTTAATAAATTCGGTACTTCTGTAACATAAAATTTAACGTAAAATTTAAAGAATATAATTGGATATTGCATTCAATAATTACCGTGAGCTTATAGATAAAAGACTGTTTAGTTTTCTTGAAGAGGAGACCGAGCGCTCTAAATACTGCAAGAATAACCAGAAGTATCCGTACACACTTTTTGATCCGCTGAATTACATCATGTCCGGCGGCGGCAAAAGGGTTAGACCCATACTTGTTCTGCTTTCATGCGAAGCTTTTGGCGGTGATATTAATAATGCTCTTGATGCCGCAATTGCTGTAGAAATACTTCACAACTTTACCCTTGTTCACGATGATATAATGGATAACGCAAACACACGCAGAGGAAAACAGACCATTCACAGGAAATGGGATGTCAATTCAGCAATACTTGTTGGTGATGAACTTATTGGATTATCTTACCGTTCACTGTTACGCGCAAAAACCGGCAATATAACCGGTGTACTGCAGGCATTCACAGATGGTGTTATTGAAGTATGCGAAGGGCAGGCTCTGGATAAGGAGTTTGAGATCAGCGCTGATGTATCAATTGATGATTACAAAATAATGATACGGAAAAAAACCGCTGAACTGCTCAGAACCTCATCAGTTATGGGCGCGATAATAGGTAATGCTGATAAAACAGGTATTGAAGCTATCAGCAATTATTCCGAAAATATCGGCCTGGCTTTCCAGATACAGGATGACCTGCTTGATGTTATTGCTGATGAAGGTGAATTTGGTAAAAAAATTGGCGGTGATATACTTGAGAGAAAAAAAACATTCCTTTACCTCAGGGCGCTTGAACTGCTTGGAGGCAAAGAGCGGGATGATTTTATGTACATGTATAATTCCAACGGCAGTACCGATTCCAAAATTAAAGATATAGTTAAACTTTATAATGATATATGTGTAATTGGTTCCGCTAAGGATGAAATTGCTTCGTACACAGAAAAAGCGAACAAAAGTCTTAATTGCATTCAAAGCAGCAATGCAAGAAATCTGCTTGAGAGGTTTTCTGGGATGCTGTTGAACCGGAGTTATTGATGATAGAAAAAACTGTCACCATAATAAATAAAGCGGGAATGCATACCAGGCCGGCATCAAATATTGTTAAGATCGCTTCAAAATACAGGTCAGATTTTTTTATCATTAAGAACAATTACAGCATAAATGGTAAAAGCATAATCGGCGTAATGACGCTGGCAGCTGAGCAGGGTTCTGAACTTACCTTAAGATTTGAAGGTGAGGATGAACAAAAGGCATCTGTGGAAGTGATCAAATTTTTTGAAGATGGTTTTGGAGAGCTTTAATTAAAAATGAATAATAAGCCGGAAAAAATATTTAAAGGTATCGCCGCTTCGAAGGGAATTTCGATAGGGAAGCCTTTTGTATACCGTGCTGAAGTGCCAAGTTACAAAGTTGATGTCTCACCCGCGCAGATCATTTCATCAGATGCTGAAATTTCTGATTATGAAAGTGCAGTTTCACAATCCGTTAAAGAACTCAATAAGATCTTTAGTCTCGCAAAAGAAAAACTGGATGAAAAGAACCTTCAGATATTTGAGGCGCAGTTAAGTTTCCTTTACGATAATTTTTTCCACGAAAAAGTCAAAGAACGCATTCGCACAGAGAACAAACAGGCATTCGCTGTTTTTAAAGCAGAGATACAGATACTTGAAAACGCAATTGTAACTTCAAGTGATGAATATATCAGGGAACGTGTCAACGATATTGAGGATATGAAAAACCGCGTTTTAAGAAATCTTTTAAAAGGCAGGCTTGTATCAAAGATCACTGAAAACTCAATTGTAATTGCCAGGAATCTCTCACCCGCAGATACGATTTTATTCAGCAACAGGAATTTACTTGGGATCGCAACTGATCTTGGCGGAATTAATTCACACGTAGCTCTTATATCACGATCATTAAGGATTCCCGCTGTTGTTGCCATGCAGGATATTTCAGTTAATATCACATCGGAAGATTTTCTGATAATTGACGGATATAAAGGTCTGGTTATAAAGAATCCTGCAGAAGAAACTGTACTATCATACAAGGAAAAGATAGAAAAGAACAATGAACTGGAGCGTAAGCTCGAAGAAATTGAAAAACTTCCGACTGAAACAAAAGACGGCAAATCAGTCAGACTTTCAACTAACCTTGAATTCAACAATGAGGTGGATTACGTAGTAACCCATTACGGGTGTGATGTAGGATTGTACAGGACAGAGCATTTGTTTATGGAGCAGGGAGATTTCCCTTCGGAAGAAGATCAATACAGTCAATATAAATTCCTTGCAGAGCATATTTATCCTAAAACAGTAACTATACGGACATTTGATATTGGCGGAGATAAAATACTTCCCGAATCACAAAAGGAACTGAATCCATTTTTAGGATGGCGGGGTATCAGAATATGCCTGGATAAGAAAGAGACATTCATGGCTCAGCTAAGGGCAATACTCAAAGCTTCAACAGGCGGCAATTTAAAGATAATGCTGCCAATGATATCAGGTATCGAGGAAGTAAAGAAAACTTTCCAGTATCTTGAAGAAGCAAAATCACAATTACGCGAAGCTAATATCCGTTTTGATGAAAAGATCCAGGTTGGCGTTATGATAGAAATTCCGTCAGCTGTAATACTGGCTGATGAGCTTGCCAAAATGGTCGATTTCTTCAGTATCGGCACCAATGACCTGGTACAGTATGCACTAGCTGTTGATAGGGATAGCAGCCTTGTTTGCGATATGTATGAGAAGTTTCACCCGGCAGTTTTGCGGCTTATTGATATGACTGTTAAGAGCGCAGCTAAGAATAACATTCCTGTCAGCGTTTGCGGAGAAATGGCTTCTGACCCGTATGCAAGTTTACTGCTTATTGGTATGGGAGTAACAGAGCTTAGCGTCGTATCAACACAATACCTGCAGATAAAGCGTCTTATCAGGCTGGTAAACTATGAAAACTCACAGGAAATAGCAGCGAAAGTTTTGACCATGAGCACCATTAATGAAGTAAAAACTTATATCGAAGATTGATTCAACAGAAATATCGGAGAGCATTTGGAAGCTGTGAATTGAATCTCACTTAC
>JABFSP010000053.1 GCA_013140565.1 Ignavibacteria bacterium | reverse complement strand
GCAGTATAGTATAAATCAAGCATTTTAATTTATGAACATTAAAAAGCTAAAGTTATGTCACTGCTAAACACTTCAAGTCTGTATAAAACCGTGGATAATGTAAATGATGCATTATTTTTCGGGAAAAAAATTTCTAAACCGGAAGCCAGAGAAATTGTAGGCTGGATATCCACAAGGCATGATACTGAATACTCTTACAACCATAGTTATGGATTAACCGGAAGAGATATGAATTCGCCGGTACATACATTTACGGGAGAAAGACTGCTTTGTGCATCTATGCGGCATATAATGGCTGAAGAAGCAGCAAGAGTTATTTTACAGCTTTCTAAAATTACCGGGTCAAAACCTGACTCACTTAAAAAAACAAATGAATGGTTTTACAGAATGCTTAAAGCCTCTGAAACAGCGGGCAAACCGCTTGGCACTTTTTGCTGCGGTCAGTGTACAGTAGGATTATGGCGCCACCTTAATGCAGGAGGACTGCCTGAATATCAAAAGCATATCTCCAGCGGATTGATGTCATTGCACAGCAACCGTGATGAAGCAGGAAAGTGGGGACGCTTCCCGTTCTATTACACATTGCTTGCGCTTAGTGAAATTGATGACCCTCTGGCAACCAAAGAAATTAATTACGCCCTTCCCGCTTGTGAAAGGTCATTGAAAAGACTGGATAACCTCAGCAAATTTTCAAAAAGGAAAAAAGAACTTTTATTAAGGATTTTGAACTAATATAAACATTATGGATAGTATGGGGTTGTATTTAGCGGTATTTATACCGCTAGTTGTTATTATTTTGCTAGCAGTGTTTTTTTATAGACTTTTTGCAAAAAATATGAATCGTGATGTTGCAGAAAGACAGAAGTTAAAGGATCTTGAAGAATTAAAGAAAAAAGCTCAGTTCCGTGAAGCAAGAATAATAAGCGTCAGACCCGAGGGGCAATCCAATACCAGTCCGGCAAACCGATTTGTTAATTTGAGGTTCGAAATCATGGATAATAGCGGCGAATTCAAGATGCTTTCCGCAAGGTGGTATGTTGATACATATTATTTATCACAGCTTCAGCCCGATAGTAACGTACAGGTAAAGGTATATGATGAATATGTTTTCCCCGTTATGGATGAAGCGAAACTATACCCATAACTTTAAACAAACTGCCCTGCTGCATAACCGGATGCCCATGCCCACTGGAAATTATAACCTCCAAGCCAGCCGGTTACATCAACAACTTCGCCAATGAAATAAAGTCCGGGTTCTTTTTTTGATTCCATGGTTTTGCTTGAAAGTTCATTTGTATCAACTCCCCCTTTTGTGACCTCAGCTTTGCCAAACCCTTCAGTGCCTTTAGGTACTAACTTCCAGTTATGAAGCTGTTCATCAATCATTTCAATATCCTTATCTAATAATCTGTTAACGGGTTTTGTGGGAAAGTTAAGTTCACACCATTTTTCAGTAAATCGTTTCGGGAAGAATTTAGCAAGCAGATTAACAAGCTCAGTTTTATTTGGCTTATGTTCATTTATAATAAATACCAGATCTATTCCGGGCAGCAGATCAATCGTTATATCATCACCCTCATCCCAATAACTTGATATCTGTAAAATTGCCGGACCGCTTAAACCTTTATGCGTAAACAGAATATTTTCGCGGAAACTTGTATTGTTACAGGTAACTATGGAATCAATTGAGAGTCCAGAAAGCTCGCTGTATGATCCTTCGTTAAGTGTAAAAGGTACCAATCCCGGAACGGTTTTGGTTAATTTTAAACCGAATTGTTTTGCGAGCTTATATCCAAAATCGGTTGCGCCCATTTGGGGAATTGATATACCGCCTGTGGCTATGACAAGTGATTCAGTAGTAAACTCACCAAGATTACTTGTAATGCGAAACGCCGTTTCGCTGATTTGCGAATCATTAACCAGTTCAATTTTATCTATGATGCAATTTACTTTTATTTCGACTCCCGCATCTTCACATTCCGTCTGCAGCATTTGAACTATTTCTTTGGCTGAGCCGTCACAAAAAAGCTGTCCCAGCTTTTTTTCATGATATTTTATACCGTGTTTTTCTACGAGCGATATAAAATCCTGCGGGGTGTACCTTGCTAAAGCTGATTTGCAGAAATGAGGATTATTTGAAATGAAATTTTCGGGCTTAACATCAAGATTAGTGAAGTTGCACCTGCCGCCGCCGGATATAAGTATTTTCTTTCCTATCTTTTCTGCATGCTCAAGCACAAGTACTTTCCTGCGGCGTTTGCCTGCTTCGATGGCACACATTAGTCCAGCCGCTCCCGCGCCGATGATGATTATATCGTAAATCATTGTATTATTTTTTCATGTGTTCTTTATAAATATCAAAATAAGTTTTTAAATGAACACCTGCATAATAAACTTCTTCTGAATTAAATTTATTTAAAATAGATTTCTTTACAAAGAATTCAAAATCATTGTTTTTATTCGGAACTTGTTTTTTATCAACTGTAAACCCTGAACTATAATTCGCGACTATTTCATCATTAAAGAAATTTATTACTTTAATTGAATTACTGTCAACAAAAATACCATATTCATCAGGATAATCTGCATTTGTCGAATCTTTAGGAAACATGGAAATAAATAATCTACTAAAATAATTTTTATCTTTATCGTTTAGTTTATCATACCCGAAAAATATATAATCATTAATGAAAAATTTAAGATACTCATTTACAGTTATCGGCAATAGACCAATTGAAGCAATTCCATTGCGAGATCTGTTCGTATCACTTACATCACAAAATATTTCAGGATGACCATCATAATCATCTAAAAATGTAGTCCATTTTGTGTCTGCTGATAAACTTAAAGAATTTAGATTAAAATTTTTTATAAATTCAAAATTCCCATTCACTTTCTTATACAATTCCAGATATTTCTCGCCGCCAAGCTCGTTAAGTAAAAATGAGTTATATAATCCTGATACGGGATAGGTCATACTGCCGTCAATACTTCTGAACTGGTCGAATGTAAGTATTGAATCATAAGTCAACTGTTCTGATTTTTGCAGGAAATAACCCAGATCTGTTATCACTCTGGGAGCCATTCCTCCTCTGCCGCCGACTGCAACAGCAAATCCTTCCATAAAGAATGGAAGAGTGTATAACCCCAGATTCTTGAGCTTATAATTAATGAGCAGGTGAGCGACTTCATGAAAATGTGTCTGATATGATGTAACTATCTCATCACTGCCCAGCATTGCCATGCCTTTTGCTCTAAATCCTGTTATCTTTTCAATACTCTCCTCATCTTTGCAAAAAATATAGCCCATTTTTTCCTTCTCAAGAATTCTCCTTTCAGAAATTGTAAAGCCAAGAGTATCAGCTATCATATCTACAAAATCATCAAGACGTTTTATGCAGTAATCATTGAAATACTTCGGCTCTTCTATGCTGAACGCGAAATACTTGCTTTCTTTGCCTGACCATTTAGTGGAATAATATGTACTGTTCGTCACAAATCCATCGCGGAAATAATATACCTTGCTGAAATTGGCATCCTTAACTTGGAAAGTTACTTTTGTAAATCCATTTTCAGCCGTGAGCTCCTTGATTTCATATTTATACTTGCCATTTATGATCCCGGCCTGAATTTCTTCCGGCAGTTCATAACCCAGCATAAATTTATTCTTAACTCCCGTGTAAGTTACACCGAGCCTTTGGCTTTTTGCAAGCTCATCATTGTTTACATAATCTGTAATTTCCGGTTTGTTATATATGAGAGCATCAAAGAATTTTTCAGGAATGGATTTAGAGAATAATGGAGGGACTAAAACTAATATTATTAAAAGGTATTTGTACATAGTTTTTATACTATTTTATTCCGCAAATTGATAAATTTATACTTCGTTATTCGTGGCACGAGTATTTTTTTTGACATTTGGATTTAGACATTTGACATTTTGCCTCTATCCCATCCACATGGTTCTATCCAGCGAGCGGTACTGGATAGCCTCGCTGATGTGGGCAGAATTAATGTTCTCTTCACCATTCAAATCCGCAATTGTACGCGCTACTTTCAGTATTCTATCGTAAGCGCGGGCAGAGAGACCCAGTTTTGTAATTGCCATTTTCATCAGCTCTTCACTTGCTGTATCAATTTTACAATACTCCCTGATATCTTTTGACTGCATATCCGCATTGCAGAATATATGTTTCTTATCTTTAAATCTCCTGATCTGAAAATCACGGGCTTTGATAACCCGCTGCCTAATATCAACAGATGGCTCTCCTGCAGTTGTTGAAGAAAGCTCTTTATACTTCACTGACTGTACCTGTATATGAATATCAATTCTATCCAGCAGTGGACCTGATATTTTAGACATATATCTTTGAATCTGCTGAGGCTGGCACTGGCAATCCTGGTTCGGGTTACCGTAATTTCCGCAGGGGCACGGATTCATAGCCGATGCAAGCATAAAATTACACGGGTAATCAACACTTACTTTCGATCTTGATATTGTTACCCGTCCGTCTTCAAGCGGCTGCCGCATTACTTCAAGCACATTTTTTTTAAACTCAGGAAGCTCATCAAGGAACAACACACCGTGGTGCGCGAAAGATATTTCGCCCGGCTTAGCCGCGGGTCCCCCGCCAACAAGCGCAACATCACTAATTGTGTGGTGCGGTGAGCGGTACGGCCTGATGGATACAAGCGCCGTATTTGAAGGAAGCAATCCCGCAACGGAATGAATTTTTGTAGTTTCAAGTGCTTCGTCAAAAGTCATAGGCGGCAATATTGTAGGTATACGTTTTGCAAGCATCGTCTTGCCGGAGCCCGGGGGACCCACCATGATAATATTATGCCCGCCTGCTGCTGCTACTTCAAGGGCGCGTTTTACTTCATGCTGTCCTTTTACATCGGCAAAATCAACAATACTTTTCTGGTCAACATTAAATATTTCGTTCAGGTCAACTTTGAATGGCTCCAATCCGCCGCCGTTATTCAAAAACTCCACAACTTCCTGAAGTGACCCAAGCGGATAAACATCAATTCCATCAACCATTGCGGCTTCTTTGGCGTTTTCTTCGGGTACTATCAACCCCTTAATTCCCTGTTTCCTTGCCTCAATAGCAATTGGTAATACACCTCTTACCGGTCTGAGTTTTCCATCCAGGGAAAGCTCACCCACAAAGATATGATCTGCCAGCATATCAGGTTTAATCTGATCAGCTTCGCAAATTACGCCAAGCGCAATCGGCAGGTCAAAACCGCTGCCTTCTTTCCTGATATCCGCAGGAGCAAGATTAATTGTAATTCTTCTGTTGGGGGTGTAGTATCCGGAATTCTTTATTGCAGCAACTACCCTTTCCGAGGCTTCGGAAACTGCTTTATCAGGTAGACCAACAATGATAAATTTCGAAGGAACCTGAGTGGAAAAATGAGTTTCAACCTTAACAACAAATGCATTTACTCCAACTGTAACCGCTGTTAATACAGGTGATATCATAATATTTTAATTAAGCCATAAAGGCATATAAAGTTTTAAAAGATCTTTTGCTGTCTTAGTTCCTTAATATCGCTCTCGCTTAGTTTAGCTTCAAGTATAACAGTGTTATCGTAAACTTCCGTTTCAACTTTATCAAGAAGTTTTATAGCCGGCGGAGGTTTTTTGCCGCTGAGCGTTGTTGAAAGTTTTGCAAGCGCTATAACAGCTTCCATGCGGTTCTTAAGCTCGGTAGCTGAATTATTATCTTCGCACTGGTTCTGCATAATTATATCAATATCATCAGTCATCTTCAGTGAAAAAGCCACGGAGTTTATCTTTTTATAGATCGAAAACAGTTCGTTCATGCTTTCATTTTGTGTAGTATCGCTTAAACTGAGCGAATCACTCGGTTCACTGCCCGGCAAAACATTACTTTTCTTCTTGCTCATATCAGAAAAATTCTCAAAGATACCGCGAATAAACAGTTTCTGGTTTGATATCATCCAGAGGTTATCCTTGTGCTTTATCTGTTCTATTTCTTTCAATAAATTGAAATTTGTCAAGAGTCCCGCAGTTGATGTATCTGTAACAGTGAATGTATTTTCAATTTGTTTCAGGTAATTGCTGGCGCAAAGGGTAAAGTCATCTTTAAAGTAGAAATTCAGGTTCGCATCTACCTGTTTGTAAACGGTTATGCCGTTTGGGTAATCTATTTTTGTGTAAAGTGTATCTGCGGAAACATAATCATTAACCCGTTTGCGGTCAAAAGTACCTTTAACCACAATTGCGTTATCGCCTATCCATGAATTGGAAAAGTACATTTCGTCAATTCCGTTGGAAATACTTACTCCCGCCGCCTGGTTAATAAGGTTCAAAAATCCGCCAAAGTTGCGCTCAGCACTGAAAACGGAATCCGAAAGGAACTGTTCCCAGAATTTTGTATCGCGCATCTTTTTGAAATTAAAATACATTACAAACTGCGGATCAGTTTGCAGCAAAGCCAGATTTTGTTTAACGGTAAGCGGTAACGGGTCAGGGTCAAGCTTCTTTCCGCAATTAACATTGAACAATGAGCAATTAACAATAATTACAAGGTAAGCAATACTCCTAAATAGTCGCTTTTTATTGTTCATTGTTAATTGCCAATTGAAAATTAATATTAATAGTCTTTTTTAGCGAAATAATAAATTGAATACGCCATTGTTACAAGCAAAAATAACACAGAGCTTATAGGTGAAAGCCATGAAATTGTAAATGTTCCGGTTTCAGCGTTAGCTGAGCTCTTCCACATATTTATCTGTTCACTGTTAATGAGTGAAGTTGTTATATCCCTGAATTCACCCGGTTTTGGGAACAGGTAATAAAGGAAATCAAACACGAATTGAACAGTTTCATTGGTTACAAGGCTGAATATTACAGCCTCTCTAACCGAAAGCAGAGGGCAAAGTACGAATATCAGGAAAAAATTAACAAGTATAGCCACCACAGTGCTTTGTGTTGTTAAGCCAATGATAACAACAATACTGTACATTACCGCAAAAGCAAGTGTTAACCACAATATTGAAAGTAAAAATGTGGGATCCCAGTAACCGGATTTAAGTGAAAGAATCAGCCAGATAGAACCCATCAGGAAGACCATACTGAGGAATACGAACAATACTGCACCCAAATATTTTGATATCAGTATCATAGGTCTTGATATCGGTTTTGAAATCAAAAGATCAATTGTTCCTTTTTCAAGCATTGAGGGTATAAACGAAGCAGTTGAAATGAGCGAGAAGAAAATTATCAGGTTCCATGATATGGTTAAAAATCCCGTTTCTACCTGGTGAACCAGCATTTTGGAATCAGCAAGGCTCATTACTCCTTCAACAGAATCCATATTCACAAGGAATATCATAATAAGTATAACAATGGCATAGAATATATAATAACCTATAAATATTTTCTTTGCCAAAGCTTCACGGAAAGTATTTTGAATTATTGTCAGCATTATATATCCTTAGTTGGTATTATCCTTTTTTATTACGTTAATAAATAATTCCTCAAGGGTACTTGTTTTCTGGTTTACGGTCTGTATCTTCACACCATCTGAGCGCAGTGAATCAATAATACTGTTAAGCTTATCAATACCTGCTTCAGTGTTTATTTCCTTCTCGCCAATTCCTGCATTGCCGTCAATTGCCAGTACTTTTTGTTTTACATCCATGGTAAGCGCATCAACAGTATGTATTGCAAAAATATTTTCGGCTTTGGTAAGGTCATCTACGTTGCCTTCTTTTATCAGGTCGCCTTTATTTAAGATCGCAACACGGTCGCATATCATTTCAACTTCTGAAAGCAGATGTGAATTGAGGAATATCGTTTTGCCGCGCGATTTTATCTGTGCAAGTATATCACGAATTTCTTTCCTGCCTATGGGATCTACGCCATCTGTGGGCTCATCAAGGAAAATCAGGTCAGGATCGCTTAACATAGATTGCGCAAGACCCAGTTTCTGCATCATACCTTTGGAATACTTCTTGATCTTGGTATTGCGCCATTGGGTCAGATTCATCATGCCAAGCATTTCATCTATGCGCTTATTCATATCTGTACCTGCGCTCATACCTGAGAGCTGGCCGTAATATTTCAATACCTGCTCACCGGTTAAATAACTGGGGAACTTGTGATTTTCAGGCAGGTACCCGACCTTTGTTTTTGCTCTATGGTTCTTTACATCTGTGCCAAAAAGCTTGGCTGAACCGTTTGTGGGAAAAGTTATTGCAAGCAGTATTTTAATGAGTGTTGTTTTACCTGCACCGTTGGGTCCAAGTAAACCAAATATCTCGCCCTGCTCAACATTGAATGTAAAGTCATTCAAAGCATTAACCTTCTGCTTCGAAAACTTTTGAGTGTACTCTTTGTACAGATTCTGGGTTTCTATTACGTGCATATATTATTTTTTTGTAAATTCTTTTAGCAAAAATTCAAACTCACCTCGTGTAACTACTGCCGGTTTTTCCTTTGATTCTCGAATTGCATCATTTCTTTCAATTCTTCTATCCTTAACTTCACCCCAGAAACTCTCCGAGGAAAGTATCCTTGATCCGCATTCTTTGGCAAACGAAGATACTTCTCTATCACTTGAGACTACTTTAATGAGCTTTGGGTTTCTGGATTTTTCAATCAAGTGTTTAATTAAACCATCGGCATTGCCGTAATCGGGGCCAACGCCTGTATTTGAAAACTTAACATTAATGTTCGCTTCATGTTTATTCTGACCGAATCCATCAAAAACCAGTATGCATTTAGTGCTTCTGCCGTGATAGTGGCTGCGGATCTTTTGTATCATGGTATCAACACAAATTTCCTGAGACTGAGCCAGCAGTACCCTCAGCTCAGTTACCTTATGCATCAGGTTATATGCATCGATAATTATGGTTTCCATTATGAAAGTAATTCTTTTTGTTCAAAATATTCTATGTCCATTTTAAAAACGGGCTTCAATTTCTTCATTTCATTTAATGTAACCCATTTTACTTCAGAAATTTCATCAGATGCTGTGGATTCAATCCCTGAAATAATTTCTACACTCCACCAATGCAGTATGTAATTTCCATATTCAGATTTGCATTCCCATTCTTTCTTGTTTGGAGTTACTTTCAAGCCTACTTCTTCAAAAGTCTCTCTTATTACAGCTTCTTCCTGAGTTTCGTTATTTTCAACTCTACCGCTAACAGGAGCCCAATATTTACCACCTTGTGTATTTTCAGATTTCTTAACAAATAAATATTTGCAATCCTTCTCAATAATAATAATAACTGCATCTTTTAAATCTGATAGCATTACGGCTTATTCCTGTACATCAGCCTTGGGAACGGAATTGATTCCCGCACATGGTCCAGCTTGCAAAGCCAACATACAACGCGCTCAATACCCATACCAAAACCACTGTGCGGAACGCTACCGAAACGGCGAAGATCCAGATACCATTGAAACGCATCCATAGGCAGATTATGTTCCTTAATTCTGGATTCCAGCAATCCAAGGTCATCTTCACGCTCACTGCCGCCAATTATTTCGCCGTAGCCTTCAGGTGCAAGCACATCTACACCGCGCACGACTTTCGGATTTTCGGGGTCTCGCTTCATATAAAAAGCTTTAGCTTCTGATGGCCAGTTATACACCATAACGGGTCTATCGTAATCTTCAACAACAGCCTCTTCATGCGGAGCGCCAAAATCTTCGCCCCAGGGGAAAGGTCTTATCTCTTCTTCGCCGCCATCAGCTTTTTTGCGGATAAGCGGAACATTCTTTTTATTTATTATCTCAACTGCTTCATCATATGTAATCCGTGGGAATGGTTTTTTTACCGCTTCGAGTTTTGTAATATCACGCTCAAGTATATCAAGCTCTTTTCTTCTGTTCTTAATTACACGTTCTACTATATATACAATAAAATCTTCGATAAGATCCATATCATCATAAATATCATAAAATGCCATTTCAGGCTCTATCATCCAGAACTCAGTTAAGTGCCTGCGTGTTTTTGATTTTTCCGCGCGAAAGGTTGGACCGAAATCATACACCTTGCCAAAAGCCATTGCTCCCGCTTCGGCGTACAATTGACCCGTCTGCGCAAGGTATGCCTTGCCAAGATCAAAATAATCTGATGAAAATAAGGTCGTTGTTCCTTCAGCAGCGTTTGGTGTAAATATAGGTGAATCAAAAAGCGTAAAGCCGTTATCATACATATAATCACGGCATGCTTTAATTATTTCTTCACGTACTTTTATAATTGCAGTCTGCCTTTGCGAGCGCACCCATAAATGCCTGTGGTCAGCAAGAAATTCTATTCCGTGGTCCTTCGGAGTTATGGGATACGGCTCAGCAATCTGAACAATTTCAATATCCTTAACATGCAGCTCATACTCTTCCTTTTTCGGGTGCTTTGCAACCGTTCCGGTTACTATGAGTGATGACTCCTGTGTAAGCTTTTTGAAATCTTCCCAAACTTTTTCTGTAACTTCTTTCTGAGATACAACTCCCTGTATAACTCCCGTGCCGTCTCTAAGCTGCGGGAACATCAATTTTCCTGAGGTACGGATATTATACAGCCATCCGCGGATAATGACTTCCTGACCCACGTAATCTGCAATTTTATCAATATAAAAGCGTTTTTTCACGAATTTCTCCTTAACAAATATAGGTTTTCTGTTGATAATTCGGAAATTACCGAAAATTTGAGAGTGTTACAATGAATAAAAAGCAGGGAAAAAGCAGAAATAAAAAGGCAAAAATATACCAAATATATACAATTCCGGGAATTTATAGCTTTTAATTTGATGATTATCTAAAGTTTCTACATTTACTATTTTCAAAAGTTGGTGTATTTTAGTTATAAGT
>JABFSP010000304.1 GCA_013140565.1 Ignavibacteria bacterium | reverse complement strand
CCTTAAGCCGCTCTTCAAACTGCCCGCGGTAACTTGCGCCCGCAATTAACGCCCCCATATCAAGAGCAATTACTATTTTCGATCTTAGGTTCTCCGGCACCTCACCGTTAACAATTCTGAATGCAAGACCTTCGGCAATTGCCGTTTTTCCCACACCGGGCTCACCAACCAGTACGGGATTGTTTTTCGTCCTTCTTGAAAGTACCTGCAGCACTCTTCTTATTTCATCATCTCTACCTATAACCGGATCCAGTTTTCCGATCTTTGCAAGCTGGTTCAGATCTCTGCCGTATTTTTTCAGTGATTGATATGTCTCTTCAGGAGCCTGTGTTGTGACCCTTTGACTGCCGCGCACATCTTTCAAGGCTGTCAGTATCGCCTCATGCGTCACTCCCTGGCTGCTTAGCAATTTCCCGGCTGCAGATCTATCATCAGATATCGCAATCAGCAAATGTTCAACGCTTACGTACTCATCATGAAGCTGTCCCGCTGCTTTTACTGCCTCATCAAGATCCTTCTGTAGATTTGATGACATAAATTGATTGGATGTTGTTGCATTTGAAACTTTCGGAAGCTTATCTATTAACGATGATACTTTGATTCTTATTGAATCAATGTTCGCGCCAATCTTTTTTATCAATGAAACCGCAATACTCTCTTCATTCCCAATGAGTGCTGCCAGAAGATGCTCCGGTTCGATTTGCTGATTTGAGTAATTTGCGGCAATTTCTGAAGCCTCCTGCATCGCTTCCTGGGCTTTAATTGTGAATTTATTGTAGTTTATAGCCATTTTTCCTTAAAATCTCCTCACTCTAATATAGAATATTTCTTGTTTTATTAAAATTCCATTTTTTCTAAATGTTTTAATTAACGTGTTTAAGGCAATTTTTCGCTAATACTTTAAATTACTGCTAAATTTGCAGTAAACAGAAAATTATAATTTGAAATTGCTCTTTATATACTGTATTTTAGAAATATAAATCCAGGGAGGAATTATGTATATAAAAAAACAATTTAGTATATTTCTTTTTACTTTAATATTTTCAGTTTTGTTTTTTTGCGGTAACAGTTTTTCTCAATCATGGAATGCTATAGGAAGCGGCACAAATGGAAAGATCAACGCTGTAACTGTTTTTAACGGGCAATTAATTGCCGCCGGTGAATTCAATTCACCTGCAACAAATATTGCAAGATGGAACGGAAATTCGTGGACAGCTCTTGGTTCAGGATTGAACGGAGTTGTACACGCATTAACAGTTTTTAACAATAACCTTATAGCAGTAGGCGCATTTAATAACGCAGGTAACAATGTAGCACAATGGAACGGGACTTCATGGAGCAGTTTGGGGTTAGGTACAAATGATACAGTTTTTGCGGCAACTGTATACAATAACACACTGCGTATAGGCGGCAAATTTACTACGGCAGGCGGTTTGAACTGCAATCGTGTTTCGTTCTGGAATGGTACACAGTGGGGTACAATGGGGACGCCTAATGGAGTCAATAATACTGTATACGCGCTAACTGTCTTCAATGCAGATCTCATCATCGGGGGCCAGTTCACAACCGCAGGAAGTCTGAACCCATCAAACAGGGTTGTGAGATATAACACAAACGGTACTTATACTAACATGGGCAGCGGTATTGATAACAACCAGGTACTATGTTTAACAGTGTACCAGAATCAATTATACGTTGGGGGCACATTCTCCACCATTGGCGGTGTTCCTGTAAATAATATCGCAAGATGGACCGGTGCAAACTGGAATACAGTTGGAACAGGTACAAACGGGGCAGTAAGAAGTTTCGGGCTGCAGGGAAGCAATTTAAGAATTGGCGGTTCTTTCACGAACATAGGAAATTCAATAGCAAACTGGAATGGCACAGCGTATTCAACATTGGGAACCGGAATCACAGGCGGCGCAGCATCGGTGAGATCAATTACAGTATGGTCAAATGTTCTTATTGCCGCGGGTGAATTTACAAATGCCGGCCTGACAGATGTTCCGGTTTCAAATATAGCTGGGTATGGTTCTGTTCCTTTGGCACCGACACTGATATCCCCTCCTGACGGAGCGAATGGCGTATCGACAACTACTGCATTGGATTGGAGTGATGTTTCCGGCGCAACTACTTATGGTGTGCAGGTTTCCACCAATCCTAATTTTACAACAACTATAATTAATGTTAACAGTCTTGCAACTTCAACATATACAATATTATCCGGTGTTCTGGCTAATAATGTAACCTATTTCTGGAGAGCTAATGCTTCCAATGGTTTGGGAACAAGTCCATTTTCACTTCTCAGGTTCTTTACTACAGCTCTGGTGGGAATAATAAACACACAGGAAATTCCACTGACGTTCAATTTGTACCAGAATTATCCAAACCCGTTCAACCCTGTTACAAATATCAGGTTCGATATCCCGGCAGGAAATTCTTCTAACGGCAACATTAAACTTGTTATTTACGATATCAATGGAAGGGAAATTTCTGTTTTATTGAACGAAGAATACACTGCAGGCATTTGGGAAGTTGATTTTAACGCTGTAAATTTACCGAGCGGATTATACTTCTATAAGCTTACAGCAGGTTCTTATTCAGCAGTGAATAAAATGATATTGATAAAATAACGAAATTATTTTCGAAACCTTGTTTCTAAGGCCTAAAAAAATAATAATTCAGGTTAAAGAAAAAGCCCCTGATCTTATTCAGGGGCTTTTTTATTGTGTAAGTATTAAGTAAACTTCAAGCTTACTTTACAAGAACCATTCTTCTGGTTTCTATGAAGTTGTTTCCTTTAACATCCCTTGCTTCTATTTTATAAATATAGATCCCTGATGCAAAGTTGGTCGCGTTCCAGTTGGCAAGGTATTCACCCGCATCAAGTTTTGAATTTACAAGTACATCTACTTCCCTGCCAAGCAGATCATACACTGATATTTTTACATCAGCATTTGCAGGTAAACCAAATTTAATTTTAGTTTCCTGGTTAAAGGGGTTCGGGTAATTTGGATTAACAAAGAATTTTTCCGGAATTAAAGCGGAAATCGGCTCGATACCGATAACACTTCTGAGGAATGTAATAAGGAATGTGC
>JABFSP010000175.1 GCA_013140565.1 Ignavibacteria bacterium | reverse complement strand
CAATTGCTTCCATTTCGCCTTCAAGCACTATGAAAGTTTCCTCATATGGATGGCGGTGCTTTTTGGGTCCGATGCCCGGCGAGAAATCGACGAGGAAGAACGATACATTTGCGTTATTTTCGAACCCGTTAAATACTGCCAGTTCTTTGCCGTAAGGCATAATGTTTTTTACTTCAACAAATGAGACATCTTTGTTATTGATATACGGAAAACCTGTTTTTGCTTCCCTGTAAGATTCTTTCAAAACTTCTGTTAATTGGTTATTCATTTTCTTTTTTTTATTTTCCACGTTGTCGGTGTTGCTTGACTTGTTTTTAAGTTCATCAACAACATACTTATGAATTAAAAGTTTATTGTCGCGCCCGCTTTTATAGGCAGGTAATTTGCTGTTCCTTCACCGAAGATGATGTTAAAGCTTGTTTCACCAAAGAGTGAAAGTTTTGGTGATACTTTGAACGCAACACCGCCGCCGAATTTCATACCGAAATTGGTTTCGCTGTCTCCGCGGTAATATGTTACACCCTGGTATTTCATATCGCTTACGCTGTTGAGGTAAAGACCCATACCTACTAATCCGTATGGCTTTATATCAGCATCTTTATCAAACTTACCGAACATGATATCACCCATAATTGAAGTTGATTTAAGACTGTAACCTGTGTAATCGCCGGTTTCCTTATAGGGGAAAGTGTTGTACTGAAGGTCAACCCTTGCGGCAACATTTTCGTGGAATACATATCCCGCATTACCATGTACATTGAAGCCCACTCCCCATGCGTCTGAAATATCACCTACAGGGATTGAAATAACGCCGCCCAGTGATGCAAATGATTTCTGGTAGGTCTGCGAATAAGATGTAAGACCGATAAATAATAATGCTGCTAAAATTAATAAATGTTTCATTTTGTTTCCTTTTTTTTTAATTGAGTTAGTTAATTGTTCATTTAATTTCTATGATGCAATTTAGCTTTCAATTACCCAACGGAAAAAACGAATTTAGCCATAAATTAACACGGGAAGGGGATTTAGGACAACAAAAAAGCTGAAAATTCTCTGAATTTTCAGCTTTTAGCCAAATTAGAAGTAATATTAAATTAAAACCAGATGCCCTGTAAAATAGTCATAATTACTTTATCAAAACGAGTTTTTTCACTGAGGTGAAGTTAATTCCGCTGCCGCTTACATTTATGCGGTATATGTATATACCGCTTGCAATATTTGTACCGTCAAATATTGCGGTGTAATATCCAGCATCCATTTTAGAATTAACCAGTGTTTTAACAAGTCTGCCCGTAAGGTCATAAACAGATATGTTCACACTTGCATCTTCGGGCAGCTGGTAATCTATTTTTGAAACGGGGTTTGAGGGATTCGGATAGTTCTGTGAAAGATCATAGTTTACGGGTCTGCCTATATCAACAGCATTCGGTGCGTTGAAGTGCTCAAAATTCCCGTTGAAATCAATTTGTTTTAACCTGTAATTGAACTTCCCGTTACCGGGTTTTATATCAAGGAAAGAATAATTTGTAGTTTCATTTGAATTACCTGCGCCATTTACAAATCCCGCATTTATCCATTCAGATACATTACCCGCTTTATCAACTGCCTGCCTCTGAATTTCAAATCCTGAATTATTAATTTCTTCTGATGTGCTCCATAAAAGTTTAGCATCCTTTTTCTGTGCAAATGCGTCAAAGGAAGCAAGTGTGACGGGCAATGCGTAATCTGTAATTAAAGCAATATTCAAACTCGGTTTTGAGGGATCATTGGTTGATAAATTCATATACCCGTTTGTTGCATCAAACTGCGGAGGATTGTTATTGTTTTTCATCAACCCAAAAGCATTGGTTGCCCTTACGGTAAATAGCGCGCTATCACTTGGTGCAATTGCGCCGGGCAATGAAGTAAGCAGTGTAAAGTTAGCGGAAAATGATCCTGTAAAACTTGCAGCGCTTACGGTTAAATTTGCAGTACCTGAATTTGTGAGATAAAAATTTCTATCTACAAATGAGCTTTGGGGTATGACACCGAAATCAATTGTAGTATCCGCGCTGCTGTTTACACGCGCCGCACTGCTTAAAGTGCCCAGTGTTCTAACGAATGTTATCCTCAAGCTGTCGTAATTAGGCGCATCACCTGCGGCAACGTCATAATTCAAAAATCTCCAGTTGCCGCTTGCATTGGTGCCGTTAAATCCCCGCATGGTAATTTCGGGATAATAAGTTCCGTTTGTATATGGCGGCGTGCCCTGGTACCAGTATTGAGAAGCTGAATCAGTTACATAAGCCCCCGTGATATTATCAAGCGATGAGCCATTTTGGGAAAACAGGCATTTCCTGTTATTGTTATTATCTGTAATTGGTGACCATATATACAGAACATTATCACTCACCCATGTATGCCTCAGATATATCCTTACTTTGGTACTAAGTATCTTAAAGCTTGAAAAAGTTACACCTGCTGAAATACCGGCTCCGCCATCGGGCGGATTCCATGCGGAAAGTTTATTTGTGGATTCGGTTAAACTGCCAATGGCGTAATAGCACAACCAGAAAGTATTCGGTGCGCCTTTGGGAAAGTAAGCGATGTTCCCTGAAAAATCGGTGGCTTTTAAATAGTATTGTACCTCGGTTTCCCAGCCGAAACATGGTATGTTAAAGTAAAAATCATTACCCGTATTTGATACAGCGTACGCGGAATCAAACGAGCTCCACCCCGCATTATTTTTATTGGAGCGGTAAATAACCATCGGCATTGAGCTTCCTGTAGATGGAACAGCTGCGCCGTTATGGTCAGTAATATTTGCGGTCAGAATTGTCTGGTATGTACTGTTATTGCTTGCCGCATTCCTGTGATTAATTGAAGGGGGAGTGATATCAACTCCGGCGGCAAGCCTTACTGAATTGTATGCATTAATCCTGCCGTAACCGTAATAATCGTTCCATTTGCCATATGTTTTGGTTGAAGAGTACGGCACATTATCGATTTTATCGCATCCGTAAAGCAGGTTTTGTGTGACCTGCAGCCTTGTCTGCGAAGTATTAATGGAAAGTACTAAAGCGGCAACCCCGGCTGCGTTTGGGCATGAGCATGATGTGCAGTTAAAAGT
>JABFSP010000398.1 GCA_013140565.1 Ignavibacteria bacterium | reverse complement strand
GATTGAAAAATCCAGCGGTTCTGTGATTTTTCTACGGTTGTTACTGTTAAATCTGCCCAACGTTATATGTGGTATAAAGCGCTTATCGGGTTTCACCCCAAAATTATATATTATCTTATCAATAAAACCCACAAGTACTTCCGAATTGTTCCCGTTTTCCTTTAAGCCCGCATAAATTACATTCGGATATTTACTTTCCGGGAAAAAGCCGATATTTTCGGTTTCAAAATCTATAGTCTCAAAATCAAACTTCAATCGTTCAAGTGTTTCTGCAAGTGCAGGAGCTTTATCTTCATCAATATCACCAAGAAATCTAAGTGTCAAATGGAATTTTTCCGGGTCGCTCCAACGGATATCTTCAACACCTAATTTTTCCTTAACAGCGGCCTGGTCCTTTTTAAGCAGCTCAATTTCGGTACTTTTCAGATTTAACGATAAAAATAGCCTTATTTTGCCCACTTACCGAGTTTTTGTGATACCTTAAAAACAAAATTACCTATAAATCTTGTTATATTCAAAGATACTAAATTCACCGTTTTTTACTTTGCACTCTATATTTGTCATATAATCTTATGATGTAATTTTTTATATTTGCCAACTAGAGATTTTTTGGAATAAAATTTAAAATACAAATCATAATGGATACTTTAGCAACAGAAAAAAAAGCTGCATCCGCAGGTAATTCAGCGGACTTTTTACCTTTAAAAAATTGGGATCACATTGAATTCTACTGCGGGAACGCGAAACAATCCGCATTCTATTACCAGTACGCTATGGGATTTAAGCTTACTGCATACAGCGGACTTGAAACAGGAAACCGCGAAAGGGCTTCTTACCTGCTTGAACAGGGTAAGATAAAATTTGTGCTTACTACTCCATATCACCCTGATAATTTCATTTCAGATCATATCAAACAGCACGGTGATGGAGTTCGTGATATTGCACTGGAAGTTGATGACGCCGAAAGCGCATTCAACGAAACCGTTAAACGCGGAGCAGTCCCTGTGATGGAACCAACCAAAATTGAAGATGAGAGCGGATTCATAATACGTTCCGCAATAAAAACATACGGCGATACACTGCATTCGTTCATACAAAGAAATAATTACAAAGGATTATTCCTCCCGGGGTTTGTTGATGCTTCGGCAAAAGCGGTTCAGGGGATAAAGGATGCGGGACTCAGATCAGTTGATCATATGGTCGGTAATGTTGAGCTTGGCAAAATGAATTTCTGGGTAAAGTTTTACGGCGAAACAATGGGATTCAGCCAGCTGCTTTCATTTGATGATAAAGATATTTCAACTGAATACACTGCATTAATGAGTAAGGTTATGCAAAACGGTACAGGAAAGATAAAATTCCCGATTAACGAACCTGCAGCAGGCAAGAAAAAATCGCAGATAGATGAATATCTTGAGTTTTACCATGGCGCAGGTGTTCAGCATATCGCAATGAATACTACGAATATTGTTGAAACAGTTAGTGAACTCAAAAGAAGGGGAGTTGAATTCTTACGTGTACCAACAACTTATTACAAAGAGCTTGAAGCGCGAGTTGGAAAGATAGATGAAGATATTGATGAACTTGCAAAACACGGAATACTTGTTGACCGTGATGATGATGGTTACCTACTGCAGCTTTTCAGCAAACCGATAGAAGACAGACCGACTGTGTTTTTTGAAATAATACAGCGCAAGGGCGCAAAGTCATTTGGTAAAGGTAACTTCAAAGCTTTATTCGAAGCAATTGAGCGGGAGCAGGAAATAAGGGGAACGCTTTAGCAATTAACAATTAGCAATTAACAATTAATAAAATAAAGCATTATTTAAATTATAATTAATGGCATTTTATCATAAGCTGGGGAAGCTACCCCAAAAAAGACACATACAGTTCAGACAGCCTGATGGTTCATTATACCAGGAGCAGGTTATAGGCACAGAAGGATTCTCCGGTATATCTTCAATCCTGTATCACATTAATCCGCCCACAAAAGTGAAAAAGATATCTATTATTGAAGATATCGGATATAAAGAATGGAATGAAGGTACCCTAAGGCATTTCCATATCAGGACACTTGATGCCAAACCACTTGGTGACCCGATTTCCGGAAGAAAGGTCATGCTGTACAATAATGATGTTTCAATGGCAATATGTAATCCGGATAAGCAAATGGATTACTTCTACAAAAATGGCGAAGGCGACGAAGTGATATTTGTACATTACGGAACAGGTACGCTTGAATCACAATATGGCTCTTTCGACTATCATGATGGTGACTATATTGTAATTCCACGCGGCGTGATTTACAGGGTAGTAACAAAGAGTGAAAAGACCAAATTCATGGTAATTGAATCCAAAAGCCCGGTTTACACTCCGGCAAGATATAAAAACTCTTACGGTCAGTACCTGGAGCACTCACCGTTTTGTGAGCGCGATTTCCGCGTTCCCGAAACTTTGATAACCGTTGATGAAAAAGGTGAGTTTTTAGTTAAGATAAAAAAGTTCAATAAGCTGCATCATTATATCTTTGACTATCACCCGTTTGATATAGTTGGCTGGGATGGATATTTTTACCCGTGGATATTCAATATCAACGATTTTATGCCTATCACAGGCAAAATACATCAGCCGCCTCCGGTTCACCAGACCTTTGAAGGCAGGAATTATGTAATATGTTCATTTTGCCCACGATTGTTTGACTATCATCCTGAATCAATTCCTGCGCCGTATAACCACAGTAACATTGATAGCGACGAAGTATTATATTACGTTGAAGGTAATTTCATGTCACGCAAGGGCGTTGATGTTGCATCGTTTACTTTGCATCCCGGGGGAATCCCGCATGGTCCGCATCCCGGAACAATGGAAGCATCAATCGGCAAAAAGGAAACCCTTGAGCTTGCTGTTATGGTTGATACTTTTCACCCGCTGAAATTGACCGAACACGCCAAGCCGTATGACCTTCCCAACTATCCATATACATGGAATGAAGAAGGCCACGAAGCTGAAATAGAGTGAGCAGATCTCGGATTGCAGATTGACGATTTCGGATTGAAAGGCTGTTTGAAAACAGCCTTTTTGTTTTCCGTATTCCGAAATCAATAATGGCTGTTCTGTAACAGCCTTTTTTTATTTCTACTATAGTGTTTAAATGGATATATGCATATATTTATACATGAGAAAATTTACAGTGAACAAAAGTTTTAGATTTTTCGCTTTTTTATTGGTTATACAGTCAATGTTATTTGCGCAAAGCGGCTGGGTGCAGCAGCCTGGCGGGATAAATAAAACACTCAATTCGGGCTTTTTTATCAATGATAATACCGGTTACGCTGCAGGAAACAGCGGAGTAATTGTGAAGACAATAAATGGCGGCAGCAACTGGATAATTGTGTATAATCAGCCACTATATGATATTCTCGCTGTTACTTTTCTGGATGCGAATACAGGCTGGGCATTTATGAAAGGGAATGTTAATGACAGCTCCTTTGTAATAAAAACCACCAATTCAGGTTCTTCGTGGATAAAGAATTTTGTTGATACAGGTTTTTTCCAGAACGATCTTGCCGGGATACAATTTTCAGGAGTGAATACAGGTTATCTCGCAAATTCACATGGTTTAAGCAGGTCAGTTAACGGCGGTTCAATCTGGTCACCACTGAATTCCGGTGTGATTCTTCCAACATGTTTAAGTTTTATCAATGCAAGCACAGGCTGGGTTGCCGGTTATCAGAGCACATTATTCAAGACTACTGATAGCGGGCAGAACTGGCTGCAGCAATTCAGCATCCAGCCAAGCACCAACAGCCGAGCAATTGTATTTATGAATAGTCTCACAGGTTTTTATGCTACAGATTATGCTATATATAGAACAAGTAACGGAGGCAGCGATTGGGATGAAAGTTTTAATGTAGGAAATATCTATCCCCGATCGGTATCCTTCGTAAATGCAAATACGGGCTGGGTGCTTGCGTTAACAGCTGATACAAGCTTCAGGAATATTATTCTCAGAACAGATAACTCTGGGGTAACATGGGGAATACATGAACTTGTATTGCCCTCAAAGAGATTTAATAAAGTGTACTTTACTTCATCAAATACCGGCTGGCTTCTTGGTGATTCAGGTTATATTTATAAAACTACCAATGGGGGTTTTCCTATTGGTATACAACCAATCAGCGCTGAAATACCGAGGGATTTTTCACTTTCGCAGAATTATCCCAATCCGTTTAATCCTTCAACTATAATCAGGTTAGATATTAGCGGCACATCAGCAGCGAAGACATCCCTGATTGTGTACGATCTTTTAGGGCGTGAAGTTGCAGTTCTTGTAGATGAAAATCTAAGACCGGGCGAATATGAAGTTCATTTTGACGGCACAAACTACCCAAGCGGTATATATTATTATAAACTAACTACCGGGAATTTTTCAGAAACCAGGAAAATGATTCTTTTAAAATAATCCGCGAAATTCAGTTTAATCAGTAAAGTCCGTGTTTTGTTTAAAGGCTGTTTTAAAACAGCCTTTTTTGTTATTTATCAATGGATTATTTTTGCATTCTATGATACTTTCAGAAGAAACGCAGCAAAACATTCACAAAGCGCATTTTGTAAACGGTATAGCGCCCGATAATTATCTTGTTAAATACCGCAACATATTCGAGCTATTACAGTATCGCACACATTTGCAGCCGGAGGATAATTTCACTACTTACTATCCGGATAGCGCTGAAAAAACAACTCTTACTTATGCCCAATTTGCTGAAAAGGTTTACCGTACCGCAAATTTACTTAAGGCGAAAGGTATTTCTCCCGGTGAGAGAATAACAACAATTTCTCATAACCACATTAATACTGTTATTCAATATTTTGCAGCGTGGTGCATGGGTGCGACTGTTGTGCCGATAAATGTAAGTGAAGAAGCGGATAGAATTGAGTATATCCTCAAAAGTTCACATACTAAACTTGCATTTATTAAAAATGAATATTACAATAAGTTTTCGGAAGTATTAAATAGACTGAACATTCAAATAATTGTTCATTCAGCTGAACCGGGTAGCGTTGAAACCGCAATTTCTATTTATGAAAGTGAGCTTAAAGATCAGAACAATACATTAGCGCCTGATGATTCAGTAGACCAGGAAACTGAATCATTAATTGTCTATACATCAGGTACAACAGGTTTACCTAAAGGAGTTGTTCTTACGCAGTATAATTTAATGATTGATGCCGAAGGCATCAGCAAGTGGCATGGTATTACTAAAGGAACAGTTATGATGTGCGTGCTGCCTATTCACCACGTAAACGGTACGGTTGTGACAATAATGACACCAATGTACGCAGGCGGTTCACTCATACTGAATCAGAAATTTCACACCGATAGTTTTTTCAAACTTCTTGCAGAAGAAAAAGTAAACATTGTAAGTGTTGTACCAACTTTGCTGCAGTTTTTATGCCATGATTATGAAGCAAAAAGCAATGAAGTGAATCAATTAACTGATTTACCTGCTTTCCGTCATATCATCTGCGGCGCAGGACCCCTGACCTGTGAACTTGTATCCAAATTTGAAACAATGTTTAAATTAAAAATTGTACATGGCTACGGACTTTCGGAAACTACGTGCTATTCATGTTTTATTCCAACTGAATTGAGCGGAACCGAACATAAAAGCTGGCTTCTTGATCATGGCTTTCCCAGTATTGGCATTGCAATTGAGCCCAATGAAATGGAGATCCATAATGAAATAGGTGAATCATTGCAAGAAAATACCCGTGGGGAAATTGTAATACGAGGCCATAATGTTATGAAATATTATGATGAAAATTCTGAAGCCAACGATAAAACATTTGAGTTTGGCTGGTTCCGCAGCGGAGATGAAGGATTTTTTATTAATGATGAAACAGGCAGGAAATACTTTTTCATTACCGGAAGATTAAAGGAACTCATCATACGCGGGGGAGTAAACATCGCTCCGCTTGAAATTGATGAAGTATTGATGAGTATTCCTGAGGTAAGATCAGCTATCGCTGTTGGATTTGACAATGATTGGTATGGTGAAGAAGTCGGAGCCCTGGTTTTATTGAAAGAAGATATCCCCGAAAGCGAGGAATTGAAAAGCAAAATTATAAATCTTTGCAGGGAAAAACTCCCTGCGTATAAATCTCCAAAAGTGGTAATTTTTTCTGATTCAATTCCGGTTACATCTACGGGAAAATACCAGAGAAATAAAGTGAAGGGGTTGTTTGGGCTGTACAAAAGTGTTCAGTTCAAGTGATGAGTTAATACTGAAAAATGAAGGAAATATACTATACTATCGATACTCTGGCACATGAATCGGCAAAAATGCTGGAAGAAATAAATTGTCATAGAAAATTAAATCAATTTAATCTTGATATAAGCAACATTGCTTTGCTTATACTTGATATGCAGGATTATTTCATTGATCCTGCTTCACATGCATTTATTCCTTCAGCTCCTGCAATAGTGAATTATATAAACAATTTAATTGGTTCTTTCAGAAAAAAGAATTTACCGGTCATCTTTACAAAACATATTAATACTCCTGAAAATGCCGGACAAATGAAAACTCACTGGAAAGATTTAATTACCATTGATGATCCTTTAAGTTGTTTGACACCAGCTTTAGTTGTAGAAAGTTCATCAGTAATAGTGAAATCACAATATGACGCTTTTTATAATACAGAACTTGAATCAATCTTAAGATCTGCATTCTGCGATACTGTGGTTATTTGCGGTGTAATGACGCATCTTTGCTGTGACTCAACTGCTCGATCCGCATTTGTTAAGGGATTTAAAGTCGTTATTCCGGTTGATGGAACAGCAAGTTATAACAGAAAATTCCATTTGTATTCACTGTATAATCTTTCACATGGCTTTGCCGTTGTAACAAAAATTGATGACCTGATAAAAAAATGTGAAGAATAAGAGATCTGAAGAAGTTATAATTATTGGTGGCGGACCTGCTGGTATGAGCTGCGCTATACAGTTAAAACGATGCGGCATAGTCCCGCTTATTTTTGATGGGGATAGTATAGGCGGAATGCTGAGATACGCAAATCTGATAGAAAATTACCCCGGATTTCCGGGCGGTATAAAAGGCGCAGACCTTGTAAAAAGATTTAAGGATCAATTTAAACTTGAAAAACTGAAATGCCTGCATCAAAACGTATTGAAATTAAAATATAAACAGGGACAGTTTGAAGTAATAACTGGCAGTTCCAGTTTTACATCCCGTTTTCTTGTGATTGCAACAGGCACAAAACCAAGGCTTATCAATGATCTTGAAATAGAACCCTCTTTAGCAGTTTCAATTTCATATGGAATTGACGGATTGACGACCAAAAAAAACAAACATTTTGTAATTGTGGGTGCAGGGGATCTGGCTTTTGATTACAGCCTGAGTTTGAGGGAATATAATAAGATAACCATTCTAAATCGTAATGGAATTCCCAAATGTATTCCATTATTATCAGAACGGGTAAAAATACGTAGTAATATTACATATTGTAAAAAAGCAAAGTTAATAAGTATTGAAAGATCCGGAAAAAATAAACTGAAAATATTGTACAGATCGTCGAAAGTAGGTTCCGTTATAGTTGCTGACCGTTTAATTTTCGCTATAGGCAGAGTGCCTAACCTTGATCTTATAGACAGTGAATTTAATAAAGAATTTAATTTGTTAAAGAGATCAGGAAGGCTTTTTGTTATAGGTGATGCGGCAAATGATCATTACCGTCAGTCTGCAATTGCGGCTGGTGACGGTATAAAAGCTGCGATGAAGATCTATGAAAAGAATAAAAGGTTAAAATGAAAAGAGGGATAAAATGAAAATAGTATCACAAACAGGTAACGAAGGACTTGCCGTTGTTTATGTTGCACAAACTTCCGGCGGAGATTTGCTCGAGTTTGTTGAGTCTCTTCAGCCGCCAAAACCGCGTGAAGAAAAATGGGTGCTAATAGTTTCCACATTGTTAGGCTGCCCGGTTGATTGCAGAATTTGTGATGCGGGGTTATATTATCACGGAAGGATCAGCAAAGAAGGCATTTTCTGGCAGATAGATAATTTGGTTACACGCAGGTTTCCGGAAAGAAAAATTCCTTCAAAACAGTTCAAAATTCAGTTTGCAAGAATGGGTGAACCTGCATTCAATATGAATGTAATAGATGTCATCGAAGAATTTGATCTGTATTTTGATGCGCCCGGATTTATGCCTTCAATTTCTACCATAGCACCTAAAAGTTCAGAAGAGTTTTTTGACAGATTGCTTTCGGTAAAAAATGAAAAATTTAATTCTGCAAATTTCCAGATGCAGTTCTCAATTCATACAACTAACGAAAGAAAACGAAATGAACTTATACCTGTTAAAAAATGGAGTTTCAGGGAAATAGGAGAGTATGGTAATCGTTTTTTTAAACAAGGTGACAGGAAAATAACTTTGAATTTTGCAGCGTCTAATCAGTATCCCATACAGCCGGCAGTCCTGTTGGATTACTTTGACCCTGAAAAATTCTTGATAAAGTTTACACCTTTAAATCCAACTTATAACTCTCAAAAAATGAATTTAACTTCATTAATAAATGAAACGAATATTGCTAACGCATCTTCTGTTTTGGATGATTTTCGAAATTGCGGGTATGAAGTTATTGTCAGCATTGGCGAAATCGAAGAGAATCATATCGGAAGTAATTGCGGACAGAATATACTCACACATGTCATTAATCCTGTAAAACATACTTCAGGATATCCTGTTTTAAATGCAGAGTTACAATCAAAGATCGAAGATCGCTTAAAAAAGTAGAGGCGTCTGGCAGTGATGCCCATACCTGTTATTGAATTATTTAAACATAAAACAAAAAAAGCCATCCTGTTTAAACAGGATGGCTTTTATGTTTATACAGCCTAAAGCTGCACAAGTAAATATTATTTTACAAGTAACATCTTTTTGGTTTCAGCAAAACTGCCGGACTCCAAACGGTAGAAATAAACACCGCTTGAAAGCGCAGAAGCGTCAAAATCAACAAGATAATTACCTGCCGGTTTAACTTCATTTAATAATGTAACAACTTCTCTTCCGAGTATATCAAATACAACAAGTTTTACAAGTCCGCCTGTTGGCATCGAAAACTTGATGTTAGTTACCGGGTTAAACGGATTCGGATAGTTCTGTGAAAGATTGAAGTTATTCGGTATTTCACTGTTAATCGGAGTTAAGCCTGTGAAAATATTTGGTCCGCACCCAATAACATCAAAGTTTGCAGAACCTACACCGTTATATCCGCCGGGTAAGAATATTTTTGCTGTATCGTTTACTACCCTGCCTGATACTCCTGCAAAAATATTAGACATACCGCCGCCCGGTTTACCTGAAATAACTCTGAACCATGCGTTACCTGAAACACTCCATACATGAACTGTATCATAATATCCGCCCGGACCGCCTCTTTCACCGCCTACGGTGTAGAATGCGTTGCCGATTGCGAATCCGCCGATACGGCTTAAGCCAGTAAACGCTGCCGGAGTCGGAATATCAGGTCCTGCTGCCCACGTAATTGTGGAAGCATTTGAACCTATTGTTCCGATCTGGAATGATTTTGTGAACGGGAAACCGCCTGCAACAAATATCTTGTTGCCTGAAAGTCCTGCAGCATGAGATCTTCTTCCTGTTGCAAACGGAGTTGATGATCCCCAGGTATTTGAACCTATTCTGTAGAAATTAACTGTCGTAGTACCTGTTCCCCATGGTCCACCGGTAACAAACAGAACGCTATCACCCCAGTTTACTGTAGCATGACCGGAAACTGCCAGCGGCATTGGAGCCCTAAGTGTCCAAACGCCTGCGCTGTACTCATAAATATCTGTTGAACCAACTGTAACACCGCTTCCGCCGCCAATATAATATAATTTGCCGTTAGCTGCAGTTAATGTTCCTCCTGCTTTTGCAACAGGAAGAGGAACACCAACAGTCCATGTTCCGCCTAATGTATATCTTCTTATTGTTGTCGTTGCTAAACCGGTTGCGTCCGGTGTCTGAGCATACAATGTATCTCCAAGCCAAGCTGAACACTGGTAGAATGTAGCAGCAGGTAATGATGGATATGTATTTGCCGGGCACCAGCTTGAGCTATAATAGTTAGGAGCTGATGAACCTGCCGGTCCGAGTAACCTTACCAGATCAACACCGATAAAATCACTGTTTAACCCTGAAGGTCCGCCGCCAGCTACCCTGTAGTTAATTGCGAATCTTCCTGAAGCACCGCCTGAAGGAAGTGTAAATCTTCTTTCCTGCCAGCCTGAGGTTGATACTCTAAATTTTCCGAGTTCAACAAAACTACCTGAACCGGGAACAGTATCGCCATTTGATGCCCAGTAAACTCTGATTGAATCAGGGAATGTTGATGCATCCGGAGAACGTGAATAGAATGAAATTGTATCACCGGAATTACCGTTAACGTTTGGTGAAATTAACCAAAGGTCAATAGTGTTTGTACCTGTTACGCCGTTGAAGTTAGCTGCAACATAACCGGTTGCTGGTCCTTCAAAAGCATTGAATACTGTTGAATTGCCCTGGAACCAGTTAGGTGATGTTCCTGCCGGTCCGCTAAGGGGTCCTCTTTTTGGCTTCCAGCCTCTTGTACGTAACGCAATAGTATCATTGGTTCCGTTCATATCGTCTGAAAATTTCACAATATTACTGATTGGAGGTGTTTCCTGACTGATCGAATTATCTGATGAATTGTTCGATCTTGAACCAAAAGGATCAGAATAGATCAATCCAAAGAAAAGTACACCGATTGTAAGAATTCCGAAAAATGGAAATAGTTTCTTCATCATTGCGTTTCCTCTTATCTTAATTTAAAAAATATGTTAATTGATATACTAAATATGTAGTATTTTTTATGAATTGTCAATATATTCTTATAGT
>JABFSP010000032.1 GCA_013140565.1 Ignavibacteria bacterium | reverse complement strand
TGCAAAGTGATGAAATAAGACCGTGTTTGGACCTTCCGGTGTTTCGATAGGGCAGAGGCGTCCGTAATGTGTGTAATGTACGTCACGAACCTCGAAGCCGGCTCTTTCCCTGGTCAAACCGCCCGGTCCAAGAGCTGAAACCCTTCTCTTATGTGTCATTTCACTAAGCGGGTTAGTTTGATCCATATACTGCGAAAGCTGGCTTGTTCCGAAGAATGAAACCAATGCAGTTGTGATCGTTCTAGCGCTTACCAGGTTACCCGGTGTGATATTTTCTTCATCGTGAATGCTCATACGTTCGCGGATGGTTCTTGACATTCTTGCCAAACCAACGTTGAACTGGGCAGCAAGCTGTTCGCCAATTGAGCGAACTCTTCTGTTGCCTAAGTGATCAATATCATCAATTTCTTTTCTTCCTGCTTCAAGATCTACAAGGTAATTAATGATAGATATAATATCTTCTTTTGTCAAAACTGTTTTATTTGCAGGAATATCGAGGTGCAGCTTGTAATTAAGCTTATACCTTCCAACTTCGCCAAGATCGTATTTCTTTTCATTGAAGAAAAGTTTATCTACTAAGTTCTTAGCTGATTCATCATCCTGGTCAGGTCTTAACTGCTCGGATATCTGCTCCAAAGCATCAATTTCTGATTGTGCCGCATCTTTGTTAAGGGTGTTTGCGATCAGCGACTCTTCATATGGTCTATCTGATTTGAATAATTTAATTTTGGAAATTGTTGATTTACCGATCTTTTCGATGAGCTCTTCATCAACTTCAGTAGCTTTTTCAGCAATCAGCTCGCCTGTTTCCTTATCAATAAGGTCATCGCTTAACTGCTTGCCCATAAAATTCTTTAGTTCTTTCTTTTCAACAACTTCAAGAAGACCGAACAGGTCGAGAATCTCTTCGTTGGTTGAATATCCAAGCGCTCTTAGTATAGTAGTAACCGGGAATTTCTTTCTCCTATCGATATAAGCAAACAGACAGTTATTGATATCAGTTGTGAATTCAACCCATGAACCTTTCATCGGAATGATCCTTGCTGAAAACAGTTTTGTACCGTTCTGATGTGTTGATTCGCTGAATACTACGCCAGGTGCCCTGTGAAGCTGGGAGACTATTACTCTTTCAGCTCCGTTGATAACAAAACTTCCGTAGGGTGACATATACGGGATATTGCCCATGTATACATCCTGCTCAACAGCATTGGAGTATTCCTTTGCTTCTTTGTTGGGCTTGGTTGAAAGGCGAAGTTTTGCTTTTAAAGAAACAGCGTATGTTAAACCCTGTTCCTGGCACTCGCGGATAGTATACTGCGGTTTTTCGAGATTGTATTCTATGAATTCAAGAAGTGCAGTTTCTCTGGAATCTGTAATAGGAAAGTTCCTTGAAAACACAGCCTGCATTCCTGTATCTTTTCTCTCATTGGGAGCAACATCCTCCTGCAGGAATTCCTTGAAAGCCTGGATCTGTACGTTTAACAGATCCGGAGCATCAGGCTGTTTCCCTGATTTGGATAAGTAGATACGCTCTCCGTTGAAATTGAATTTAGATATGTCTATTGGCATTTTATTTTGACCTCCCGGTGGGGATTATATAAATAGGTAATAGACAAGCCATTAGGACATGGCTTGCCTATAAATTTATAAATTTAAGTATTTTTTGAGTTTATAGGTATCAGTGAGACCTATTTCTTTGGAATAGAATTTTTATTGTTTTTATTACTTTAATTCTACTTTTGCTCCTGCAGCTTCAAGATCAGCTTTCAGCTTTTCAGCGTCAGCTTTTGCAATGCCTTCTTTTACCGGTTTTGGAGCGCTTTCAACAAGACCTTTAGCTTCTGTTAAGCCAAGACCTGTAGCGTTTTTAACCGCTTTAATTACGTTGATCTTTGATGCGCCTGCATCAACCAGAACTACTGTGAATTCTGTTTTTTCTTCAGCAGCGGCTGTAGGTGCAGCTCCGCCTGTTGCTCCTGCCATAACCATTGGTGCGGCAGCAGTAACGCCAAACTTATCTTCAAGTGCTTTCTTTAATTCAGCAGCATCTGAAAGTGTGAGGTTGCTTATTTTTTCAACTAATTCTTCTACTACAGACATTTTAATGTATCTCCTTAATTATTAAGTTTTTTTTATTTTTAATTTACGTTTTTCTTAGCCACTTCTTCAACAACTGAAGCAAGATCCCTGATAACCGCGTTTATCGAGCCAACAATTCCCGATATCGGCGCGTTCAGGCTGCCTATTATTGCTGAAACTATTTCCGGCTTTGATAGTAAAGCCGCAAGCTGGTTTAACTGTTTGCTTTCGTAAGCAACATTTTCAACCAATGCAAGCTTTAATTTTGGTTTCTCTGCCTTATCATAAAACTTCTTTATGATCTTAGCAGGGGAGACCGGGTCATCGAAGGCGAATATAATACCTGTGGGACCCTTCAAGTGCTCGTTAAGTTTTTCGCTCTGTGCGTTAAACTTACCTTCGCTCTGCTGGAGGGCTTTTTTGATGAGAGTATTTTTGAAAACCTTATACTCAACTTTTGCAGTAAAGAGCTCATCCCTGAGTTCATTTGTCTGCGCAACAGTCAACCCGCTGAAATCAGTAATATATATGCTTGATGCCTTATCTAATTTTTCTTTTATTTCTAGAACTGATTGTTCTTTATCTTGCTTGTTCATGAAAGTCTGTTTTATAATAAATTAATGATGTGCTAATTCGTTTTTACTGATCGCAAGTCCGGGTCCCATGGTGCTTGAAAGGAACACGCTTCTTACATACACGCCTTTTGAAGTTGCAGGTTTCATTTTTAGAACCTGGTTGATGAAAGTGTGGATATTATCTTCAAGCTGCTTGGGCTCAAATGATGATTTGCCAACACAAGCGTGGATAATACCCGCTTTTTCAACCCTGAATTCAATTCTTCCTGCTTTAACTTCGTTAACAGCTTTTGCAAGATCGTTTGTTACAGTTCCGCTTTTTGGATTTGGCATTAAGCCTTTTGGACCTAAAACCTTACCGAGTTTACCAAGTTCGCTCATAGTGTCAGGTGCTGCGATGATAACATCGATATCAGCCCATCCTTCTTTGATCTTTGCTAGGTAATCATCAAAACCAACATGATCTGCGCCTGCATTTCTTGCTTCTTCCTGTTTTTCAGGTTTTGCAATAACAAGTACGCGGACAGTTTTACCGGTTCCGTGCGGAAGTGCAACGGTGCCTCTAACAAGCTGGTCAGCCTGTCTCGGGTCAACGCCCAGCTTCATCGAAATATCAATGGATTCGTTGAACTTAGCCTTTGATGTTTCTTTCAGCTTTGTAACAGCCTCAGCAATTGAATATTCTTTTTTGAGTTCTACTTTACTGTTGATACTTTTTCTTCTTTTTGTAACTTTCATTGTTATAGTACCTTTATTATCCTTCTACTGTAATTCCCATGCTTCGTGCAGTACCTGCTATAACTTTTACAGCAGATTCGATAGTCCTGGCATTAAGATCTTTCATTTTCAGTGAAGCGATATCTTCAACCTGTTTCTTTGATACTTTGCCAACTTTATTCCTGTTTGACTGTGCACTGCCTTTATCAAGCTTAGCTGCTTTTAACAACAGCACTGCTGCAGGGGGAGTCTTAGTAATGAATGTAAAAGACTTATCTGAATATACTGTAATAACTACAGGTATTATCAGACCCTGGTCTTTTGATGTTCTTGCATTGAATTGCTTGCAGAACTCCATACCGTTCACACCCCTTTGACCTAAAGCGGGGCCAACGGGCGGTGCCATAGTTGCCTGGCCGGCAGGGATCTGAAGCTTTACAAATCCAACTACTTTTTTTGCCATTTTATATTATTGTATCTTTTATTTTTTGTGAGTGCGTAATATTTTTAAATGATCTAACAGGGAGAACTGAAAGATCATATAATCTTGTTTTGAATCGAAGCTATTTTTCTTTTTCTATCTGTGTAAAATCAAGCTCTATCGGTGTCTTTCTGCCGAAGATGCTTACCATGACCTTAACTTTCATTCTTTCAAGGTTTATTTCGTTAATTGTCCCGTTGAAGCTTACGAACGGTCCATTAACTACTTTTATCAGGTCACCTTTTTCAAACTGCATATCAATCTTCTCTTTTTCATCTGAATCGTTAATCCTTCCGATAATTCTCTTTACTTCATCATCTCTCAGTGCAATAGCGTCATTTTTATCGCCAACCATTTTCAGCACCGATGGTGCATGGTTTAAAAGGTAAACTACTTCTTTATCCAGATCAGCCTGTACAAGCACGTAACCTGGGAAGAAGTTCTTATATTTTATCTTTTTCTTGCCGCCTTTTACTTCAAATACTTTTTCTTCCGGGATTAAAACCTGTTCAATTTTATGTGTAATACCAAGCTCAACAATTTCTGTATCCAGGTAGTTCTTAACTCTTTTTTCGTGTCCGGTTATCGTTCTTACAGCATACCATTTTTTTCCGGGTACCGTAACAGGCGTCTCTGTGTTTGCTTCGCTCATATCCATTAAAATATTATTTTTAATCCTTCGTTTATTACTTTATCCACAGCATATACAAATACTGCGAATATCAGGGAAGTAGCTATTACAACCATAGTTGATTCTTTAAGCTCTTCTCTTTTGGGCCATGTTACCTTCTTCATTTCTTTTACAATATCCGTGAAGAAGCCAATGATTTTATTTTTCAATCTTAAAACTCCGTTTTGATTTTTAATTCCAGAGGAAGTTGCACGTCAGGAGGGACTCGAACCCCCAACCTGCGGTTTTGGAGACCGCTGCTCTACCAATTGAGCCACTGACGTATTAGCTCACTTGCTTATTTGGTCTCTTTGTGGAGTGTACGTTTTGTGCAATGCCTGCAGAATTTTTTGTATTCAACCCTGCCTGTATGTTTTGTTTTGTTCTTTGTTGCACTGTAGTTCCTGTTCTTACAGTCAGTGCATTCCAATACTATGATTAATCTTCCGTCTTTTGCCATGATTATATTAAGCTTTTATGTTTTTTATTTGAGCGGGAGACGAGACTCGAACTCGCGACCAACAGCTTGGAAGGCTGTGACTCTACCAACTGAGTTACTCCCGCTTGTTTGAATTAATTTCCCTGATTTGCTGTAGAGCTGATGACCGGGATTGAACCGGTGACCTCTTCCTTACCAAGGAAGTGCTCTACCAACTGAGCTACATCAGCAGTGAAAATTATACTATGCTTTTAAAAAGAACCTGTGAAAATTTTATAAATAAAAATTCCGTGGGTAGAGAAGGATTCGAACCTCCGAAGGCATAAGCCGACAGATTTACAGTCTGTTGCGTTTAACCACTTCGCTATCTACCCTTAAATTTCAAACTCCAAAAATATCGAAAAAATAAACTAAAATCAAGTGATTTTATGATATAACAGGGCATTTTTGCTAACTTAAACCGGTAATATGAATATCACCTGTGTAAAAATCAGTAACCGTTTCCCCGGTTTGGATAGAAATGCTTCCATCCATTTTTAAATCTATAATTTTACCATTATTTATGATTTCATTTCCCGTTTCGAAATGACAGGTCTTTCCAATGATATTTGTCGAATTCTTCCACTTGCTAAATATCTCGTCAAATTTTCCTGAAAGCAAATGGTCAAAATTCTCAGAAAATCTGCTAATTACACCTATCAGCAGCTTATTAATATCAATTTGATTACCGGTAATATTCTTCATTGAAGCGGCATTTACAGAAGATCCAAATTCTTCCTGATTGCAATTTATACCAATTCCAATAACATATTCATTACTTGGCAATTTTGACTCAATCAATATTCCGCAAAGTTTTAGAGTATCAAACAAGATATCGTTAGGCCATTTAATGAATAACTTTTTAAGTTCATTTTCCGGCAAAGTTTTCTTCAGTTCATAGTAAATAGTCAAATAAACGTAATATGAAAAGTAAAATACAGCATAATGATTTTCAGCAGGGGATAGTGGTAATTTTTTTTTGATTGAAAAGGTTAAGTTTAAGTCTTTGGCTGATTCCCATGTACGGTTCAATCGTCCCTTACCTGAAACTTGGTGATCTGTTATTACCAATGAATCAACCGGAATGTTTTTATTTGATGCAAATGTATTTGTTGAAGCCAGCTCTTTTAAATAGTATACAGAGGAAATGAAGCCATTTCCTTCAATAGAAGATTTGATCTGTTCGATATCAAGCATGTTGGAATCTTATGTTGTTGAAGTAAAGGTAATGTTAAATTTTACCTGTCATCTGCTTTAGGTTTTTTGCCTCTTTTTTCATTATCATTTCTGTCATTTTTGTTCCTTGGGTTATCATTTTCATCGTTTGCTTTTGCGCGCGTACTGTTGCCGTCGTTATTATCTCGGTAGTTTTCGTTGTCGTAATCTTTATTATCCTGCTTCTCGTAATCATTAACAGGGTCTTTCACTTTATCTTTTTTACCGCTTGAATACTTTCCATAGTTTAATGCTTCGTAAAGATCAACCCTGCCATATCCGTAATAATCGTCAAATCCCGCTTTATCTTCCCGTGAATCACCAACCTGGTCTATAGCCGTTTGCGTAATTATTTCCCTGAGGTCATTATTGGTTCTGGAAGGATCCTGTCCGAGTAAAATACTCGCTATGCCGCTTACATAAGCAGTTGCCTGTGAAGTACCGCTCCAGTATACATCATAATTTGAATTGTCTTTGTAATCAAGCCCGTAAATTTTATTTCCGGGTGCAACTACTGCAATATGTCTGCCCCAGTTGCTTCCGCCTCCCCAGGTAAACTCTCTGCAGCGGCTGTCATCGGTATCGGTTGCTCCGACTGCGAGAACATTTTTAAAACTTGCGGGATAATATGTATCGCCATTATTCTTGTTCATCATGCTCGCTACAATAATACAACCGGCATCCTGCGCATATTTTATCGCGTTTTCAAGAGTTTTAGAATAATCATATCCGCCTTCACTCATATTAATTACACGAGCACCGTTGTTTGAAGCATAATATAAAGATGCTGACCACCAGGAATATTCACCAAGATTTTCATCATCAAGATTTTTACATATCATGAGTTTGCATTTCTGGTCTATGCCTGCGTATCCAAGATCGTTATTTGTTGTTGCGCCGATGGTTCCCGCGATATTTGTACCATGCCCGCCATCATCCTTAACATTAGGGTTATCGTATGCGAAGTTATATCCATTGATATCATCAACAAATCCATTCCCGTCATCATCCCTGCCGTTCTTTACTTCTTCAGTGTTCACCCAGATTCTTCCGCTTAGATCAGGATGATCGATCTTTGTCCCTGAATCCATAATCCCTACGATAATATCACTGCTGCCTGTTTCAATATCCCAGGCTTTCAGCACGTTCATATCGGCGCCGGTTTTTCCGTTTTTGCCTGTAGTTGTGCCAAGTGAACCGTCATTATGCAATCCCCATTGCCTTGTGAAAAAATTATCATTGGGTTTCACTGAAGTGCCTTTTACGCCTGCAGCTTCGCCTATAAAATCAGGCTCTGAAAAATCAACTTTTTCTTCATCCTTCAAATACTTACATGTTTCCAAAATATCGGTTTCACCTTCTAAATAAACTACATAATAGGTATCAAGCTCGTATTTATTGGATAATGCAGTATTGCGTTTAGAATCGCCTGGGAATAAAACTTTTGTCTTCTTCAGTTTAATGTTTCTTGAAGAGAATATTTCTTTGATAGTTTGTTCGTATACCGATGAATTTGGAAATGAAGCGGCAAGAATCGTTGAGCTTTTCTTAAGTTTTACAATAATATGATCTGATGCAAAGCGGGATTTATTGATATTTTCCTTCAAAGTTACATTATGAGAAGGAAATGCAATAAAAGTGCACATCAACAAAACTGTAAAAATAACTTTCTTCATATTATTGTAAATATTTTCTAAAAATGATATTTTATTCCTGCTGATAGCCTTGTCCCGTCAATAAGTAACCTGGAATATACAGGATTATCCATATTATAGATATTGCCGTTTATTGTAATATAATTCACATCAAACCTGTCCTGAGACTCAAATGATGCTTCTCTGAACTTAAACTCAAAATCCAGAGATAAGTTCCTTTCAATAAAGTACTCTAAACCTGCCAGAACATTCATGCTTAGACCTGCTTTCCTGGAAATAGGGGATGTTGTAAACTGTCCAACTGATCTTGTCCTGTTCCCAAAATATATTCCGGCTCCACCGCCAATGAAAATCCTGAATCTTTCCGTGCTTACAGGCAGATTCCATTTTAAACCGGCTTCTAAAGGGATCATATTGTACTCTTCAGTGAACCGGACCACATTGGTGGCTGAATCGTTTTCAAACCTCAAAAGCAATTCATCATCTTTTACTTTCAGGTATTCAGATGAAACATAGAACATAACATCAAAATTGGAAATATTAGGGTTGTAAGTTAACTCAGCGCCATAACCATAGCCGCCTTTAAGTTCAATAGAGGCATCCCTTAGGTATGAAATACTTGATTTAATATTGTTCTGCAATTCTGCGGCTGATACATACGTAGCATATACCTGTAATGTAAATCTGCCTGAACCGTTAAATGGCTTATATTCATCACGGCTCTGCTGGGAGTATAAAAAATATGGGTTCAATATATAAATTGAACCCATAATGATCATTAATGTTGTTAGAACTTTTTTCAAATATTGCCGTTTGGTTTAATTAACAGCGTGCTTTTAAGCAAATTAACCTTAACTGATTAAATATGCAATAATTATTTTTAAATACTTTTATCTGAACATCTTATCTCTGTTATCAATTATAACAGCTTTTTCTTTCATATCTGTTAACCAATCCTGTACAATTGTCTGTTTTTTCTGGGTAATTATTGCGGTTCTCATTGTTTCAAACTGCTGCTGGAACGCATTTTGATCAAATTGAGTAATATTTCTCATTTGAACTATATAATAACCTCTGGCAGTTCTAATTGGTTCGGAGATCTGTCCATTCTGCAGTTTGTATACAACACTTGCAAAATCAAAATCAGCGCCTATTTGCGGACTCGGAACGGAAACCGTTACAGTATCTGCCCTCTGGATCGGAATCTGAGGATTTACGCTCTTAAGCGTGTTTATATCTCCGCCCTGAATTTTTGATTTAAGATCTGCTGCTTGCTGTTTTAAAGCATCAAGTTTCTTTTCGGTCTTGACAAGAAGAGGAAGCTGCTGAACTTTTAATTCATCAAATGAATAGAATCCTTCAGGAAATTTATCAGTTATAACGTAAACTGCGTAACCTGTTTGTATCTTAATAGGGTCACTAACGGCTCCCTTTTCTTCATCTAAAGCGAATTTAATGACAGAATTGTTCTGTCCCGCACCCGGAACGAAAGCTCCTTTGGTAACATAACTTGGAATATCAACAACCTGCAGACCAAGTTTTTTTGCTTCTTCATCCAGGTTACCTTTTTTCGAAACGAATGAGAAATCTTCAGCGCGTTTTCTTGCGACATCTTTTGTCTTTGGAGAAGCGGTAACACTTTTTTTAATATCAGCAAATTTGAATTCTTTGCTTTGTTTACCTTTTACTCTGATTATATGATAACCGAACTGGGTTTTTACAGGTCCAACTATACTGCCTACTGCAGCACCATTTACAGCGTCTTCAAATTCTTTAACCATGGCTCCTTTGCCAAACCAGCCAAGATCACCGCCTTTAAATTTGTTTGAAGGATCATCAGAATTTTCAGCTGCTAATTTTACGAAATCTTCGCCGCCCTTTAATCTCTGTGCTATCTGTTCTGCCTTTGTTTTTGCGGCATTAGTATCTGTGCCAAAATTAACCAGAATGTGCTGAGCGCTGCTGAATGTTTCGGTTCCTTCTTTCGAATCTATAAGCCTTACCATATGGAAGCCATCTGATGCCCTTATAACATCAGAAACACTGTCTTTTCCTGCCGAAAAAAGAAATGCCGAAACTTCCGGAGATATCTCGTTTGGTTTTACGAAATTATTCGAAAACTTGGCGGTTGAGTTATCATTTACTACTGCATATGTTGTTGAATCACCTGCTACAAGTTTCTTGAGATCTTTGGTAAATGCTTTTATCAATTTTTCTGTTGCTATAGTGTCATCCATTGTTGCGAGATCCGGGAAAACTACATATCTGAGTTTTGCTGATTTCTCGCGTTTAAAATCATTCTTATGATCTTCATAATATTTCTTCATGTCGTCATCTGAAACCTGAATTTGCGCATCCATAACACTATTGGCATCAAGAAAAACGAAATCAAAAGACGCCTTAATGTTTTCATCCCTGTATCTCTGCATTACCTCGCCTTCGGTAACTCTAACGGTACCGGTAATTACGCTTTGCAGTTTCTGTGATAGGAGAGTCTGTTTTAAATATTCTTCAACCTGTGACCAGAATTTAGTAACTTCAGGTGTTTTGGTCGTGAGAGCCTGCTGGTAGACAGCCATGTTGAACTGACCTGTTGAATCAATGAAATTTCTTTTAATCACGTCAGGCAGAGTCTGAGGGGAATTATATACCCAATTGAGAATTTCCTGGTTAGTAACCGTTATGCCAAGTCTTTTAATTTCCTGCTCAGCAAGTATCTGTGTAACCATCTGATCCCAAACCTGGTCTCTTATCATTTTGATAAGGCTCTCATCCGGATCTTCGCCTGTCTGCTGTCTCTGCTGATCTATGGCAAAATTAACCTGACTTTCAAAATCTGCATATTTTATTTCCTGACCATTAACTGAACCAAGTTCTGTAACCTGCCCGCCCCTTAAACCGAGGTAATCCATTCCCCACTCAAAAACAATAGTAGCAAGAAATGCAAGAATCAATATTATCAGAATAATGTGCGTCTTATCGCGCAGCTTATTCATTAAACCCATAATTAATTAAACCTCTCTTTATGCGCTGAAACTATCTTCTAGCGAATTTTCGTTGAAATTTAGGTAAAAACAAACACAAATATAGTTTTATGTCAGGCAATAATCAATGTATTGATA
>JABFSP010000096.1 GCA_013140565.1 Ignavibacteria bacterium | reverse complement strand
TCCTGTATCTGATTCCTGCGTTAGGAAAAGAGAAATAAGGTAAACGGTTTTTTAATTGGGAAAAATAAAAAGTAAATAAATTAATAAGTCCAAAAATGAATAATAAATCAAATTCAAACGGTAACGGTGTCAATAAAAATGGCAGCAATGGCACAAATGGCGCACATGTGAACGGCAAAAGTGAAAAAGAAGCATCATCGCTTGATTATAAACTGCCTAACAGTAAACGTGTTTACGTAAAAGGAAAAATGTTTGAGGATATCAATGTTCCATTCCGTGAAATATCATTGGCTGATACAAGGCTCCACGATGGCACTATGGAAGTTAACGGCACGATTAAAGTATATGATACCAGCGGAAACTGGGGCGATGAGAATATTAAATGCAATCCTACCCAGGGACTCCCTGCAATACGACTGAAATGGATAAAAGACCGCAATGATGTTGAAGAATATGAAGGCAGAAATATTCTGCCGATTGATAACGGCTATATGACCGAAGAGGAATTGAAATCAGCCGACGCAAACAAGAACGGGAAACTTGAATACTACCCCGGCTTAAGAAGAAAACCCCTGAAAGCAAAAAATGGCGGGGCGGTCTCGCAAATATACTATGCGAAAAAAGGTACAATTACTCCTGAAATGGAATATATCGCAATCCGCGAAAATCTGGGCAGGGAAGCTGCTATGGATTATGCTTTGTACAATGATCTGAAAAGAAATGAAATTAACTGGCAGCATAAAGGTGAATCATTCGGCGCGAAGCTGCCTGATTACATTACTCCTGAATTTGTACGCGATGAAATAGCAAAGGGCAGGGCGATAATCCCCGCCAACATAAATCACCCCGAAAGCGAACCGATGATAATCGGCAGGAACTTCCTGGTTAAGATAAATGCCAATATTGGCAATTCAGCAATATCATCATCCATTGATGAAGAAGTTGAAAAGCTCCGCTGGTCAATTAAGTGGGGTACTGATACTGTGATGGATCTTTCAACCGGTAAAAATATCCATGAAACAAGAGAGTGGATAATACGTAATTCACCCGTGCCTATTGGGACAGTGCCAATTTACCAGGCGCTTGAAAAAGTTAACGGTAAAGCCGAAGAATTAACATGGGAAATTTACCGTGATACATTAATTGAACAGGCTGAGCAGGGTGTTGATTATTTTACAATACATGCGGGAGTATTACTAAGATACATACCGCTCACTGCAAACCGTTCATGCGGAATTGTTTCACGCGGCGGAAGTATTATGGCTAAGTGGTGTCTTGCTCACCATAAAGAAAGCTTCCTGTACACTAATTTCCGTGAGATATGCGAAATTATGCGCGCGTATGATGTTTCGTTTTCTCTTGGTGACGGTTTAAGGCCGGGCGCAATTGCTGACGCAAATGATAAAGCGCAGTTTGCTGAGCTTGAAACACTTGGCGAGCTGACTGATATTGCATGGGAACACGATTGTCAGGTTATGATAGAAGGACCGGGACACGTACCAATGCATATGATAAAAGAAAACATGGATAAACAGCTTGAGGTCTGCAAAGAAGCGCCGTTCTATACACTCGGACCGCTTACAACAGATATCGCTCCGGGGTATGACCATATCACAAGCGCCATTGGCGCTGCTATGATTGGCTGGTACGGTACCGCAATGCTGTGTTACGTCACCCCAAAAGAGCACTTAGGACTTCCGAATAAGAAGGATGTAAAAGACGGCGTTATCACTTATAAGCTTGCTGCACATGCGGCTGATCTTGCAAAGGGTCACCCCGGCGCGCAGGTTAGGGATAATGTACTGAGCAAAGCAAGGTTTGAATTCCGCTGGGAAGACCAGTTTAATCTATCGCTTGATCCTGAAACAGCGCGTGAGTTCCACGATGAAACACTGCCTGCTGAAGGCGCGAAGCTCGCTCATTTCTGCAGTATGTGCGGACCCCATTTCTGCTCAATGAAAATTACTGAAGATGTTAGAAAGTATGCCAAAGAAATCGGAATCAAGGAAGAAGAAGCATTAGCTGCGGGAATGGAAGAAAAGAGCAAGGAGTTCGTTGAATCCGGTGCAGAAGTATATGTTAAATAGACCAAATTTCCCCGCGCAAGCGGGGAACTCAGACGTAAAGTATACATATTATGTTAATATTTTGAAAAATTTTTGAAAGCATATATTAAATACAATCATATCAGCCTCTTTGCAGTTATTCTTCTTTTAAACAGTTCAATGCTGTTATCTCAAGAATTACCAAAGGGCGCGATTCGCATTTTCCCCGAAAGCATAAATTGGGGTGATGCCCCGCCTTCGCTTCCGGCAGGTGCGAAAGTATACATACTTGAAGGGAACCCAATGCAGGAAGGGATTTTTACAATGCGTGTAAAATTCCCGCCGTATTACAAACTTCCTGCGCATACGCATCCTATGGATGAAAGAGTAACTGTACTTGAAGGTGCAGTATATGTCGGCTTCGGTAACGCAATGGATACAGCAAATGCTCAGAAGTTTACGGTTGGTTCATATTATCTGAATCCGGTGAATGAAGCGCACTATGTATTTACAGGTGAAGAAGGAGTTATATTTCAGGTTACTGGTTTGGGTCCATGGGGACTTGTTTACACAGAAGATAAGAAATAACATTTTTACCGCAGAGGCGCGGAGCCGCAGAGTAAAGAAATGAAAAGTGTAGAAGAAATAAATATTTTAACTGGTCAAATATTAGATTCTTGTATTACAGTTCATAAAGAAATGGGACCGGGATTGTTGGAATCAGTTTACGAAATCTGTTTATTGAAAGAACTTGAAATTAGAGGTATAAAAGCAGTAAGTCAATTTCCGATTCCTTTATTCTATAAAGGATTTGAACTGACAAAGGATTTTAGAATAGACATTTTAGTTGAAGATGAGGTTGTAATAGAAATTAAATCATGTGAAACAATGCTTCCGGTTTTTGAAGCTCAAATCATATCTTATCTAAAACTTTCAAACAAAAGAGTTGGGATTTTAGTTAACTTTAATGTTAGTTTACTTAAAAATGGATACAAACGAATTGTTAATAATTTATGATTCTCTGAATTTTATCACTCAGCGTCTCTGCATCTCTGCGGTGGAAAAACTATGAATAATA
>JABFSP010000213.1 GCA_013140565.1 Ignavibacteria bacterium | reverse complement strand
AATTAAAAACAATAAAGGGATAGCGGAAAAATAATTTGAATTCCTTCGTTTTATCATAAATTATTACAAATTAGTAAATTCAGAGCAAATATTCAATTTATATTCACAAATTGTATTACGTGAATTTTTCCAGAACTTTGATAGCGCAATGCTTGTTTTATTTATGAATAATGGATATATTTAATTAAATTTTTTATAAAAAATTATCGGCTAAAAAATGAAAAATCTAACTTCAGCTTTATTATTATTAATTGTTGTTACTTTTTCATCAATGGGTTTCTCTCCAGATGATGACTACACAAATGAAAGCATCAGTAAAATTTCAGGTGCTTATTTAGAAGGTAAACTGGATTTTGAAAATCCGGTGATGGTTGATGTTGATAAAGATGGTGATTTTGACGCATTGAAATTTGATGACGGCAATGTTTCATATTATAAGAACATGGGAACCAGCGAAAATCCCTCTTTTGTGCTTGAAAATGAAAATTACGAAACATACAGCCGTACATTTTTTGTAGATCCCAAAATACCGTACCCGATGTTCTTTGCGGATAAAGACAGTGATGGCGATATGGATATGTTCGTAGTAAGGGATAAAGAATATAACAAACAGCAGCAAAAATTTGAATATAAAGTAAATAATGCTGAAAATTCAATGGATCTCAGCACCGGTACATTGATTACGATAATTCTGGTATTGGTAATAGTATTGTTGGTTCTTGCAATAGTACGATAAGTACAATTTTGGCCAATAAAAAAGGGAGTCAACTGACTCCCTTTTTTTATAGTTAAATTTTCTTTAATCAATTATCAATTTTGAACTTTCCTTAACATTCCCGGCAGATAATACACATGTAAAATTGCCTCTGCCCAGATTTACTGAACTGATATTGATCTCATATGTGCCGGCTTTCAGATTATTATAAATATAAGTTCTAACAAGACCGTTTGATTCATTATACAAAGAGATATTTACTATTGAAACTGAAGGAAGATCAAATTTGATCAGGTTTTGTGAGACCTGGTAAATTCTGTATTCTTTATCAACTGTAATTTTGCTTTCAAGCCCCGCAACAGAACCATCCGGAAAATTTACATCTTTGAATTCCTGTGCAAACAACATATTTGAGTTTACAAAGAGGAATAACGCCAACATCATTGCAATTGCCATAATTATATTAAATTTTTGTAACCTGCTGTTTTTTAGCTCGTTTTTTGACATTAATGTCCCCTTTAATGTTTGAATTACCTAATATTACTACTTAAAAATATGAGTTTGCTACACCGCATTCAATACCCAATAAGCGGTATAGTAACGGCAAGTATATTGTTTTTATGTATTTTCATTGAGTTTTTTGCATATAATTGATATATTTGTGAAAAATCAGGATATATTAAATGAAATTCAGCCAATATTTTTTACCAACTTTAAAGGAAGTGCCTTCGGATTCAGTAATTCCTTCACATATTTTAATGGTACGCTCAGGCATGATACGGCAGCTAACTGCCGGAGTGTATTCATATCTGCCGCTGGGTCTGAGGATATTTAAGAAGGTTGAAAAAGTTGTCCGGGAAGAAATGAACGCAATTGGCGGTTGTGAATTCTATTTGCCTGCGCTTTCCCCAAATGAATTATGGGCAGAAACCGGAAGACTTGAAGATTATGGCGATGATATATTCAGAATAAAGAACCGTGAGCTGGTACTTGCTCCTACCCATGAAGAAGTATTCACTTCTCTTGCCAAACCAAATTTGATATCTTACAAACAGCTTCCGCAGATCTGGTACCAGATACAGACAAAATTCCGTAATGAACCCCGTCCACGCGGCGGCGTTTTAAGAGGCAGGCAGTTTACTATGAAGGACGCATACTCCTTTGACGCAACATGGGAGGGATTGGATGAATCATACGATAAACATGCCGAGGCTTACAGAAATATTTTCACAAGGTGCGGACTCAGATTTTTTACTGTATCAGCTTTCAGCGGAGCGATGGGAGGCAGTGAGTCGGAAGAATTTATGGTTGAAGCTGATGCAGGTGAAGATACGGTAGTGCTAAGCAGCGATAATAAATACGCTTCAAATATCGAAGTGGCAGTATCACATTCTGAAAATATCGGAAGAAAAGATTCTAATCTTCCTTTTGAGGAATTCCACACTCCGGACATAAAGAGTATTGATGAGCTTGCCGGATTCCTTGGGATTACCGATAGATCAAGGCTTGCTAAGTCCAGGTTGTTTGTTATTCCCGCAAAAACCGAACGAAAGAAGGATGAATATGTTCTTGCTCTTGTGTGCGGTGATGATGAGTTCAGCGAAACCAAATTAGCAAACAAGTTTGCGGGCATCAGACCCGGTCACCCTGAAGAATTATTGGAGATTGCCGGTGCAGATGCAGGTTCTATAGGTCCGGTTAATTTTAAGAATAAAGATGTGAAGATTATCGCTGATCTAAGGTTAGAAAATGCTGATGAGCTTATAAGCGGTGCATGCAAAAATGATTACCATATTAAAAATATTGATCTCAAACGTGATGTTCCCGGTGTATCGTACATGGATATCAGGACAGTTAAAGATGGTGAAATGTCAGTTGATAAGGATTCAACTTTAAGAATGACCAAAGCTATTGAAGTAGGACATATTTTTAAGCTTGGCACAAGATATGCTGAAGCATTGGGAGCAAAATATCTTGATGTTAACGGCAAAGAAAATGTTATTATTATGGGAAGTTACGGAATAGGAATTGAAAGAATTGCAGCGGCTTATATTGAGCAGAATCATGATAAAGATGGAATTGTATGGAGCGGAGAGATTTCACCGTTCCAGATTCATTTGGTAAGCGTAAATAAAAAATCTGACCCGGTAAAAGCTTCAGCTGAAAAGTTGTACAATGAGTTGACCTCAGCAGGTTATGAAGTTTTGTTTGATGACCGCGATGATATAAGTCCCGGTGTTAAATTTAAGGATGCAGATTTGATCGGAATACCTTTACAACTGGTTGTAAGTGACAAAAACATGAAAAATGATGAAATTGAGGTAAAATTCCGGAAAACAGGGGTAAGGGAAAGAATTAAATACGCAGATATTTTGGCAGGCATTCCAAATTTAATGGAAAAGTTATAATAT
>JABFSP010000361.1 GCA_013140565.1 Ignavibacteria bacterium | reverse complement strand
ACACAGGGTGAATTGTTTGGATAGTCTGTTGATATTCATGGCAATAAGAAGTATGTTTGTTTATGCTTTTTTGTTTGAATCTTAAATAATTGATATGTTCTGAAACTTTTCTGTAATATCCCTCTGGTTCTAAATGCCCCCGATACATTATAATAAATTAAATATTAATTTAAATGAAAATTCCCAAAAGGGCTGCCTTTCTTATTTCATTAACTGCGATTATAGTATACTGGCTTTATGTCATTATTTTTACTTCTTCAAACACACCCCTACTTCCTTCTTCATTAAATGAGATCCTGCTTTCGATCATAAAGACCAAAATAATTTTCGTAATTGCAGTGGTTGTTCTTCTCTGGCTGGAAGGCGACAGGATAACTGATCTTGGATTCAGAAAACAGAAATTACTCATTCAGATCATTTTTGGCATTTCCTTTGGATTTGTGACTTGGATACTGCTGAATGTATTATTAAATCCGTTGATGGCTGCAGTTAACCCGCAGGCAATAAAACCGCCTAATGAAATACTTAATTATATGAAAGATGCAGGCAGCCTTTACCTTTGGATTCCTGTGGTAACGCTGGCTGCTTTTTCCGAGGAATTACAGAGGATATTTGTGCTTACCCGATTTGAAAAATGGTTTGGTAAGTACGGTTTATACATTGCAATTTTAATTACATCGGTCATTTTTGGTATCGGTCATTTATACCAGGGAATCAACATAGCAATTGGCACAGGCATAGGGGGGTTATTTAACTCGTTTGTATATCTCAGGAAACGTTCTGCCCTGGAAGTAATAATTTGTCACGCAGTATTCAATATCCTTTCTGTTGCAGGTGCTTATTTGTTGAATAATAAATAACAATAGAAGTCTGTTTATTTTCATTGTTAATTTTAACTTAAATGATAATTTTTATGATTGATGAATTTAAAAGTAGCTCCATTTATTCAGTTTAAAATTTGCTATTTTTTTATGATATATGACTTCAAACACCAAACTCATCTTAGTTAAAATCCTGCACACAGTTATCTGGGTCTTCTTTAACGTTGTAATATTTTATATGCTGTATGCCGTAATAATAAATAAAATTGATATTTGGGTATGGGTATGCCTTGGACTTATCGGGCTAGAGGTAATTATTTTGCTGGTCTTCAGAAGTGTTTGCCCGGTTACATTGATAGCTGAGAGGTATTCTGATTCTGATAAAGCGAACTTTGATATTTACCTGCCGCACTGGCTGGCAAAATACAACAAAAAAATTTATTCAGTGATTGTATTAGCAGCGTTGGTTATTTTGGTATACCGTTTGTATTCATAAATAAAAATCATTTTGATATTTGTTGAAATTTGTAAGAACTGATTCAAAAAATCCGGATTTCCTTGAGCTTGTAAACGGGCTCGACCTTGATCTCGCCGTGCGCGACGGAAGTGACCGGGTATTCTATAATCAGTTCAACAAACTGGATGCCATAAAGCATGTCATTGTTGCGTATAATAACGATATCCCCGCTGGGTGCGGCACAATTAAACATTTTTCCGCTGACACAATGGAAGTAAAACGAATGTTTACTCCCCTGCAATTTCGCGGTCGAGGCATAGCCTCGGGTGTTCTGGCTGAGCTTGAAAAATGGGCAATGGAGCTGGGTTATACTAAATGCATCCTGGAAACAGGCAAAAGACAGCCCGAGGCAATCGCGCTGTATAAAAAGAACGGGTATAAGTTAATCCCAAACTACGGTCAGTATGAAGGAATTGAAAACAGTGTCTGCTTCCTCAAGGAATTGAACTTTAAAAAAATTGATCAGACATGACATCAAAAGTAAAATTATATTCCGGCACATATAAAAATTATTCTGATGAGATATATAAAGCGATCAGAAGTGAAACATTCGGTGAAGATATTGGCCAGAACAGCTGGCTTACTGCGGATGAATACAGGAATATTTTTTCGCTGCTTGGCTTAACAAATAAAACCAGAGTACTGGAAATTGCTTCCGGCTCAGGGGGACCCGCTGTGTTCATGTCAAAAGAAACCGGCTGCCATTTGACCGGCTTGGAGTATGACAGGAATGGTGTGGATAATTCCCTGAAGCTGGCAGAAGAAAACGGACTTGCCGAAAGTATGGAATTCATTCATGGAGATGCGTCCGAAAAATTGCCCTTTGATGACGGAACATTTGACGCAGTTGTTTCAATTGATGCTATTAATCACTTAAAGAACAGGGATAAAGTTCTTAAAGAATTTTTCCGCGTTCTGAAAAAAGGCGGCAGGCTGATATATACTGACCCTATTGTTGTTACAGGAATATTAACCAATGAGGAAATTGCAATAAGAAGCTCAATAGGCTATTTTATATTTGCACCCTTGGGTGAAAATGAACGATTACTTGAAAGAGCGGGATTTAAGGATATCCGCTCAGATGATGCAACTGAGAACATGTCCTCTGTTTCACTTAAATGGTTCAATGCCCGTGAAAAAAGAAAAGCAGAGCTGCTTAAATTTGAGGAAGAAGATAACTGCAATGGCTTGCAGAAATTCTTCAAAATGGTTCATACGCTTTCATTTGAAAAAAGACTTTCCAGAATAATGTTTAATGCCGTAAAATAGGATACCATTTATTAGATGGCAAAGAAGAGCTCAATAGAATTCCAAGCAAAAATAGAAATCATTGGAGTAAATCCATTTGTTTACCTGCCGGCAAGGGTTTTGAAATTTATTTTTAAACAGGCAAATAAAGATAATGGTAAAATTCCCGTACGGATAAAAATTGAAGGTCACGAATTCACCCAGACCCTTATTAAATACAGCGGATACTGGAGGCTCTACCTTAATACCCCAATGCGAAAAGCGGCAAAAAAGGATGTTGGGGATACCGCCAGATTTGGAATATCGTTCGACCCTGCGAAAAGAACCATTGCCTCTCACCCTAAGCTTGTAAGGGCGCTAAAAGCAGAACCGGATGCAAAGAAAATTTTCGAAAGCCTCTCCCCTTCACTCAGGCTCGAAATAGTCAGGTACATCTCATTTCTAAAAACAGAAGAAAGTGTAACGAGAAACGTAACAAAAGCAATAAATTTTTTACTCGGGAAACAAAGATTCATTGGAAGAGACCATCCCTGATAAAAACC
>JABFSP010000216.1 GCA_013140565.1 Ignavibacteria bacterium | reverse complement strand
ATACTGGATTCGAACCGGTGACCTCCACGATGTCAACGTGGCGCTCTAACCAACTGAGCTAACCGCACTGTACAATTAACAATGAGCAATTATCAATTTAAATAATTGATAATCAGTTATGCCTGAATAAAATTAGATATTTAGTACTACAATTACGAAGCGTATTAATCAAAAACTTCCTGACTTTTAATATGATACGGTGACATTTTCATGAAACCGGAACGGTTTTTAGCAGCCAGGCGGGCTAAAATAGTTCATTTATTAGATTACAAATTTAGTGAAAAAATGGGAGAATTTCAAGGAAAGGTATAGTAATGTATGTCGAAACGCTGTTTCGATTTAACGAATCAGCGATTCGACCTACAAAATTCTACTTAATACCCGTATTTTTGAAGATATAATCGATATTTTTAAATACCTTTTTGGGGTCAAAAATATCTTCAATTTGCGCTTTTTTGACCTTTGAAGAGATTATCTTATCATTTTCAAGCAGGTCGCGGAAATCCTCACCTGTCTTCCATGACCACATGGCATTATCCTGCACAGCTTTATAAGCCTGCTCGCGGGTCAGACCCGCTTCAACCAGCTTCAATAACGCGCGCTGTGAGTAAATTAGCCCATGGGTGCGGTCGAGATTCTTCGCAATGTTTGCTTTATTTACTACAAGCCCGTCAATCACTTCTATCATTTTAACAAGCATGTAATACATAAGCATGGAGCTATCGGGAATTATCATCCGCTCAACAGATGAATGCGATATATCGCGCTCATGCCACAAATTGACATTTTCCATTGCAGCAATGGAATTGCTGCGTATAACTCTTGCCAAACCCGCAATGCGTTCACATATTACCGGGTTCTTTTTATGCGGCATTGCCGATGACCCCTTCTGTCCTTTTGTGAACGGTTCTTCAAGCTCAAGTATTTCGGTTTTCTGCTGGTGGCGTATTTCCGTTGCGAATTTTTCGAGTGAACATGCTATGATGGCAAGCGTAGCCATATATTCGGCGTGAATATCACGCTGGATTATCTGCGTAGCCGCATTGGCTGGCTTTAAGCCAAGCTTCTTGCATACGTAACGCTCAACAAATGGATTCAAGTGTTCATACGTACCAACTGCACCTGATATCTTGCCTACTGAAACAGTTTTGATGGCTGTCTTTAATCTTTCAATATCACGGTTAACTTCATCATACCATAACGCAAACTTGAGCCCAAGCGTAACCGCTTCGGCGTGAACACCGTGCGTTCGGCCTACCATTGGAAGGTATTTATATTTTTTGGCTTTCTTAGAAAGTGAGGACTTTAATACAATAAGCTGTTTCAGTATCAGCTCACCCGCTTCCTTCATTTGTACTGATAGCGCTGTATCAAGCACATCACTGCTTGTCATGCCGTAATGTATGAAGCGCGATTCGGGTCCGACGTAACTGCCAACATTGGTTAAAAAAGCAATGACATCGTGCTTTACAACCGCTTCGATATCATTTATTTTTTTAACGTTGAATTTAGCTTTGGAACGGATTTTTCTGAGTGCGGAAGTTGGTACTATGCCAAGTTTATTATTGGCTTCTGATGCGAATATTTCAATTTTAAGCCAGATTGAGAATTTATTTTCTTCTGACCATATGCTGCCTATTTGGGGTAGAGTATATCTTTCTATCATAATGCAAATTTAATTATTTAATTAAAATAATTATAGTCACATAGCAGGTTACAAAGAAAGAATATTCATCCGATGACCTTAAGTCATCGGATGAATGCATAAAAAAAGCCCCGGCTAACAATCCGGGGCGACGTGAAAACAGGCTTTAAGTGGGGAAAGAATATATTAATTGCCTGCGTTTTCAAACTCTATTGGGTATTTCTCAACATCCTTTGCAACAAGCTTTTCGTTTATGATCTCATAGCCTGCAAAATACCAGCTGTTATCATCTCTGCTTGTAACAAAACACTTTCCGTCTTTCATTAAAAAAGCTATTTCCAGAGTTACTTCATACCATTTATAATTTTTCTTTTTGATCTTTTTGAATGTGGTATTTTCTACATTTTCAAAGAAATAAACATCGACAGATTTTTTGGGAGTTTTATCTTTTTCGATTATTGAAAGGACTATATCTTCTTTGCCGTCACCTGAAAAATCGCCGTATCCATAGCCAACCACTTTTATATTCCATGGCAGATTAAAGCTAAGCTGGTCAAGCTGTTCATCAGTCATTGTTTCAGACATCATGCCCATGAACTCTTCAAAGTCCATGTCATCCTGCGCAGAAATGCGGGTATTTGAAATGAAAAGTAAAACGAAAGAGAGTGCTGTTAACAGAAATATTTTGGTCATCATACTTATATAATTAAAATTTCGAGAACTTCAGCCTTAAAGATTAAATCTGCGGAGAGGGTGGGATTCGAACCCACGGTAGCGTTACCGCTACACCGGTTTTCGAGACCGACCGATTCAACCACTCTCGCACCTCTCCATAACAGAAATACCCTTAAAGTAATGGAGAAGCTCTTCAAATATAATTATATTATTTAGCTATGTCAAGAGCTAAAACACTTAAAGTTCTACTTTAACTGTTTTTTAACAATATAGGTGTTTACCAAATTTATTGTTTGAGCCCCTAAAAGAACATAATAGAGAATTACTACACTGACAATTTCTATTAAAACTACGTAAATATAGCTTAATTTGAAGAATTGGGGTATGTAAATATTTATAACAAACAGTATGGAAGTAATAGTTGCAGCCTTAAAAATTGATCCCCATTCATACCCAATTCTGTAAATTTTTTGTGAAAAATAATATAGCACAAGGAACATTATCATATATGAAAGCATTGTTGCAATTGCTGCTCCAATGATAGAGTATTTTGGAATAAGGATGAAATTCAGCGCTATATTGCTTACACAACCCGCCGCAGATGAAATAATGAGGTATTTGATCTTATTCTGAAAGAATGAAGCTACATTAAGATTGAGATATAAGCCGGAGAATAAATATGCGAGCAGTATGTATGGGATTATGACAAGACCGCTCCAGTATTTTTCATTCAGCAGAGTAAAGCCTGCAATATTGATCTTCACCAGGTCATCAGCAAGCAGCGAGAAGAGTAAAAATACAACGAGTCCGCCATAACAGAAATAAGTAAACACTTTTGAGAATATTTCTTTATTCCCTTCCTCCCCTTTCAGGTTCATAAAGAATGGTGTCCAAGCTACTTTAAAGCCGGTTATTACCAGATTCATCACAATTCCTATCCTGTAACTGGCGGAGTAAATACCTACCTCGGCGGAGCCTTTAAAATACTCAAGTATGAACCTGTCTATAAGATCAATTGAAATCAGAAATAAACCATAATACAAAAACAGGTGAGCGTTCTTAAGCAGATGTTTAACAGTTGAAGACTTTATGCTCATTACAAAATATTTGGCTGTGCTGAAAAATGATATAATAAACAGGAATGTGTATGATACAAGGTATGAATAAAATATGGCTTCTATTCCCTGTTTATAATAGACTATCAAAATTACGTTAACTGCAACATTCAGCACCACAGCTATTGAATTAAGGAATGAATACAACTTTGAACGCTGAATGCTGTTGATCAGTATCATAGGGAAACGGTAAAGTGAATCAGCCAGCAGGATAAAAGCTAACAGCCTTATGAGGTAACCATTTGAATCATTTCCGGTAATTTTAACTGAAATAAAATCAGAAAGGAAATAGATAATTACGCTGAATATTACTGATGTTGAAAATATAAGTATAAGAGTTGAGCTGTAAATCTTCTTCTTTGTATCCTCATCTCCTGCTTCAAGGAAGAGCTTCTGGAATGCAGTTTCCATTCCGTACAGGTAGAACACCGAAACAAAGAACCAGAATGAATAAACCAGGGAGAATATACCGTATTCCGCCGGGGGGAAGTATAGCGTATATATAGGCAGCAGCAAAAAAGGCAGCAGACGGTTGAACACACTGCCAATTGTGTAGATTATTGCATCAGAAAATATTTTTTGTATTTGTGACGGCAAATATTCCGGATTTAAATTGGGACTAAAGTCCCATTTTCTTTTTTATAGGTTTTCCACGACCTAAAGGTCGTGGCAAATCATTTTCGACAAATCAAATAATTCCTGATTTTTGGTAATATTCAGTTAATTTAGCAAAGACTGAGCTGTATGAGTGATACTTATCAACCCATTTACGTGATGCCTCGCGGGTAGAATTGCGCAGCTGTTCATTATCTATCAGCTCAATTAATTTTTCGGTCAGATTCTCTTTGTTTGCTACAATAAACGGATTCTCCGGAAGCCAGGTATCCATACCGCAATTCATATCAGTAATTGTAGGCAGACCCATTGAAAGCGTTTCAAGTGAATTTATCCCGTAACCTGTGCCTCCCCTGTTACCTAACTGGTCAATAGCAATATGGCAGGTCTGTTTTATCTTCATCAGTTCTTCTCGCGGTGTATCTTCCACAACTATGAACTCAATATCACGGCTTTTTTTCACTTCTTCTACAGCTGCAATAATTTCCGGTGAACCTTTTATTATTCGCTGGGTTGGTGAATGGATAATTCTTACCTTTTCTTTAAATCCGGTATTATACACTTCATCGCTAATGTAATCTATTGCTGAATTATCAAACGGGAAAAACAGGAAATTTATATCAGGATGCCTGAGCGTGTGGTCATATTCAAAGGTCAGATTCAGATCGCTTATTTCATCCATATCCCTTACAATACCGCGGGTTCTCAGGTCATCTCCAAAATAACAGTTTACAATTTTCTTGCCCTTCATTTTGAAAGCTTTTGCAAGCTGTGAATCGCTGAAAAAATCAATTCCGCCATCAAAATGGATTATGTCAAAAGCATCACCGCCAATTTCATCAAGGGCTTTAAGGAACTTTGGCTTATTCCTGTTCTCGCGAAGCTTCATGTATGCCTTTTCGGCGGAGTTCTTCGGCTCAAAATACGGAAGATGCGTCCATTTATCTATGTTATCTTTTTTTATCTTTCCCTGCAGGTTTGACTGCTTGAACTCACGCCATTTCATGGCGACCTTGCTGCGGGGCAATGGCAGATTCAGGCAAACATCTTCAGGGAAATCGAATGGTATTTTGTAAAATGTAAGCAGTCTTGAAGGCATACCGTTCATTGTCTGCATTTTCATGACATTATACGGCACACCGGCAGTATTTTCAGGAGCTATGTGGAGTACAGAATTGTTTACCAATTAATATTATTAGTTTAAAAGTAAATATAACTAATATCATAAGGATTTAAAACGAATAAAAACAATCATTAATGCAGATCAAATACCTTCATCCATTTTTCAAGCGCAAAAGCGCGGTAAAGTATTTTATCGTTAAAATTCCCGGACTTAATTATACCGAGGATCCTTTCTCTATCAATATATTTCCCGCTTCTGAAATCATTATTAAAAGTATCTTCAAGGTAACCCGGAATCTCCGTAAGCCACTTCTTTTGGGGAACAGAAAACGCAAGTTTCCCTTTCCGCATCCTTATATCTTCGGGAATTTTACCTTTTAATGATTTGCGAAGTACACTTTTCGTCCACCCTTTTTGTATGAGTTTATCAAGCGGTATAGTGAAAATGAACTCAACCAGCCTGTAGTCGAGGAAAGGTATCCTTGCTTCAACAGAAAACGCGCCTGAATTCCTGTCTTCATATCTCAACAGAGATGGGATGGAAATATTCCACAAGTTAGAAAGCCGGTTTGCTTCAAGTCCAGATGCTGCAATCATTTCGTTAAATACATCCCAGCGGTTATGCGATGAAGCAAATTCATTCTGCACAAACGCGCCGCTGTTCTTTAATACATGCCTGTACCTTACGGAACCGGTATTAAAGTATATAAGATTCTGCAGAAATTTATTATAACCAAGGTTAGAAGTTTTTACTCCATTAACAAACTCAGAAATGAATTTAAACGGATTAAGTAAATTGCGTTTTAAATGGAACGGGAAAAATGAAAAGTAACCCAGCAGAATTTCATCGCTTCCCTGCCCGTCGAGGACTACTTTAATGCCGGTTTCATGTATCTTCTTAAAAACGCTCCACTGCGCAAATACTGTCGCACCCGTATATGGCTCATCCTGGTGATAAGTCATCTTGTCAATATCGCTCAAAAATCCATTAACATCCGGGAACAGGTAGTATTTGGTTGAATTTGTCTGACGGATAACTTCTTCTACATATGGTCTTTCATCGATCAGCGGGTCATCGTAGCAGGCTGTGAAGGTTTTCTGAATTTCAGATTTGCCTTCGTTGTGGAGTATATCGTGCATTATGCAGACGATTGCCGAAGAATCCAGTCCTCCGCTTAGACAGCTGCCAACTTCCACGTCACTTCTTAAATGTATCCGCACTGAATCATACAGCAGGTCATAAAAATCTTTGTAAAGATTCAATGTATCCTGCATAAATCCGGTGTTTGGCAGATTGTACCACCTTGAAAGCTTAAACTCATTATTCTTAATTGTGAATTTATGCCCTGCCTGGACTTTTGTGATGTTCTTATAGAAAGTATTTTCGGTGTGATCTATAAAATTAAATACCAGGTAATCGTAAATTATGGAATCATTAACAGACTTATCCACACCGCAGCTTAATATCTGCTTAATTTCAGAACCGAAAATTAGCTTTGTATCATCTTTGTAAAAGTATAATGGCTTTATGCCGAACCTATCCCTTGCGCAGAACAGGGTTTTTTCCTGTTTATCCCAGATAGCAAACGCCCACATGCCGTTTAATTTATGCAGGCAGTCTTCGCCCCACTCCTTATACGCATTAATAATAACTTCCGTATCTGAATCAGTGTGGAACTTGTAGCCTTTTTTCTTCAGCTCATTTCCAACTTCTATATAGTTATAAATTTCACCGTTAAACACTATCACATAGCGGTTATCGGTATCATAAAGGGGCATGTTTGAAATTTCGCGCAAATCGATAATTGCAAGGCGAGTTGAGCCAATTCCAACATTACCCTCCACATACACACCATTTCCGTCGGGTCCGCGGTGAAGGATTATCCTGTTCATTTCGCTCACCTGAGCTTTATCAACGGGCGCGCCGTTAAAATTGAATATTCCGGATATTCCGCACATTATGCCTTAACCTGCCCTTTGGTATCTTTTATATGTTTTGGAATTATCGTATACAACGCAAGCGGAATGAGTATGGTGAATATGGTTAATGCCTTATCAATTTCACGTAAGCGCGCAATGAAGAAGAACGCTCCAAAGTAGAATAGCGGCAATACAATTACTGCGCTGTTCTTTAGGAATTCAGGTTTACTTTTGAATCCTTTGAAAACAAAATAGATAAACGGAGCTATCATAATGAACCATAATACTATCCAATCCTTATGTGCGATATTAAATGCAGCATCTTTGGTAAAGTACCAGTTCACTTCACTTCCGCCGGCGGAACCGCCGCGTAAAAGATAAATTGAGCCATATGCTGCCAGGAAAGTAATAGTCAGCAAAATGCTGTTCAGCCAAACTGTTTTATCTTTCAGGTTAGAAAGCCTTGAAAAGAAATAGAATGCTATGAGCAGTATCAATTGCAGCTCATTAAATGCCGCAATAAATACCAATGGATATAATAATTTAATTTTTGATGTATTGATAAAATAAAACCCTAAAGCCATAATTCCCGCAGTTGTCATATCGCCAAGTACATCATATCCCGTCAAAGAGAGCGGTACAAGTACCGCAAAAAGAAGTAATGCGATAACCGCCCCAGTATCATCAAACCATAGCCTAAAAAATTTCAACAGGCAAAACAGCATAAATGCGAATACTATAACATTCTGCAAAGTATATGCTGCTATGAATGCGGGTTTATCCGGTAAAACCATACTCAATGCTGAGATCCATATTTGCGTAATATAAGGATTCAGCAGCCTGTACTTGTAAGGATATTCAATAGTATTATTAATTATGGTTGTATGGCGGGTAAGTTTAAGCTCGTAGTTAGGGGCGTCAGTTCTTACTGTCTGAAAATATCCGAGAATTAATGCGGTAAAAAAAACTATAAACCAGATCTTTTTATTTTCTATCACTTAATTGATTACCCGGTTAATATTTCAGATCTAAAAAATATGAATCTCTCAGTATTCCCCTTGCGCCAAATGACTCTTTAAATTTACCGAGTCCCCAATTGGGATCCATATTCACTGTGAATAACCCGAAATCAAGGAATCCAAGCCCGCGGCTGATGGCATCCTTCATAATAGTATAAAATAGCAGATTCACAGCACGGTACTGCTGGTACTCCTGGTTATGGCTGATGTAAAACACAAGCACAACTTTATCGTTGCAGTAAAAATTAATTACACCGGCTATCATTTTATTTTTCAGGTATGCGCCAAAAAGCTGTATCTTGTGAGGGAATAATTCCTTCAGTAAATACAATTCCTCCAAAGTATGAGCAGGCTGAACATTATGGCGCATTGCAAGGTTGCTTTGTAATATATCGTAATATTCATCAAAATCATTCGACTTCTTAACAACCACACCCATCTTTTCGGCTTTGCGTACTGAAGTGCGCGATTCCGGCTTAATGAGCTTCATCACGTTATCTTCATCAACATCCAGTGTAATAACACTTGTAACTTCACGCTTAAGATAGTTGAAACCGTTTTTCACGAATGCGAAATCAAGATATTGGTTGTAACGTTTCTGGTAAACTACAGGTACGCTGGTTACAACAATCTTTTCAAACTTTTCGCTGAGCGAATAATCAATTAAGCTCTGTGTAAGGTCAAATGATTGCTTGATGCTCAGGCTTTCATTGTGCACAAAGCCGCCGTAGCTTGCGCCCATGTGCGACCACAGGGTTCTTATGCCATCACGCTTAATATCAGCCGCAGGCAGAACCGCTATGAGTTTTTTATCCTCAAAAAAAAGAAGCGAGTTATCTTTGAATTTATCCGGTGAGTGATAAGAAAGGAATTTGCGCGTGTGGAATATTGTACCGTTTGAAGAACCCGCAACCAGTTCTTCCCATTTATCATGATATTTTTTTTCGTATTGAACTACTTCCACTCAAAAGCTCCCGTTAATATACATTACTTAAAATGCAGGAATCAGAAATTAGTGCCTAATGTTATTGTATGACTTGAGCCAAGTGAATATTTATAAGGAACAAATGCGTAATCAAGCGCGAATGCTTTATATTTCAATCCAATACCTGCCGCTATTGATTTATTTTCATAGCCTGACTGGTATCCAACCCTTAAAGCAAGGAAATCCTTGTAAAGCAGCTCAGCGCCTGTATTGGCATGGAATTTACCCCCATCCATAACCTTGTAGCCATCTGCGGCGATTATGAGCCTGGAGCTTATGCCAACGAGATCAACATAATATGAACCGCCGAATCTTATTGCTGAAGGAAGCTTTGTAGCTTCAGTCCTGAGATCGCTCATAGAACCGAGATTCGTTATTGATGCGCCAACAGTTAATTTATCCTTTATATATAAACCGCCGAGATCCAAAGCTACGCCGGATGCGTTATCAACATAAATTTTTTCGAAAAGGAACTTGCCTGTCAAACCGACGGATAGATTTTCGTTAACCTTATAACCCATCGAAACACCGAAAGCAAAATTCTGCGCTGTAAATTCACCAATTGATTCACCCGGAATTTCGCGAATCTGAATTTTATCAACTGATGTGTTATTCAGACTGAAGCCAAGCGCAAGCTTATTGAACTTCACCTTACCTGCCAGAAATTCAGTGCGTACACCGAGTACCTGCTCATTATGCATAAACACCATATTAACCTTTGAGCCATTGAAGAGCGCTGCCGGATTGTAATGAGTAGCAGAAGCGTCAAATGTATTGCCAACAACCGCTTCGCCCATCGCAATAGAACGTGAAGTGATCCCAAGCTTTAAAAACGCAAGCCCGGTATTGCCCGCCCCGTCATTTTGTGACTTTGAAACGGCAACAATTGTGACAAGAAGGATTATATACTTAATTAGTGATCTCAAAAATTTATTCCGTGTTTAAAATTTAACAAAAATAAGCATTATTTAAACTTAATAACAGCCGAAATCGTCTGAAACGGATTGTGTGTAAACGGTTCAAAAACAAATGAATAATCAATCCCGACTATATAACTGTTAAATGTTTTCTGATAACCGATACCGGCAGATGGTCTTGAGCCGCCGAATTTATCTTCAGCGCTCAGGTCTAACCTGTCCAATCCCGCGCGGAACTTAACATCCTTCACAGGATTTATCTCTGCGCCAATTCGTATGATATTCGACTTTTTATTACTAGTTTCGTAATCAAGTGATACTAAGCCAAAATTATTAGGCAGTAAGTAAGATACTCCCAATGAATACAGCTTGGGGAATTTTTCTTTTGTCTGGTTGCCGTTCTGACCGTACAGGTCTATGGTGTTCCATTCATACTGCGAATTTATATCCCTGATTGTAACACCAACATTTATTTTATCGTTCACTCTGTATAAACCGCCGATATCAAAACCGAACGATGTTGCTGAAACACCTTCATAAAGCTTTGAGTAATACAGCTTAAAGCCTACACCCAGCGAAATATTATCCGAAACCCTTATTGATGGAGCGAAAAGGAACTGGTTATCGCTGGTAGAAAGCTCACCAAGAGAAAATCCGTCAATATCTCTGCCGTCAATTTTACCAACACCTGAATTTATCCATGAAAAAGTTATACCTGCTCCGCCTTCGGTTTGTTTAGGAAGCTTGAAGTTCTTTGTATAACTCACAAAATTCAGGCTTCTATCAAGCGAAAGGAATGAATAACTGGCATTGATCAGGTGTTCATTTTGAAACGATGAGAGTGCGGGGTTGTAAAGACCATTGAGGTCACCGCTTGTCACAGAGGTCATCGCGTTTCCCATAGCAATGCCGCGCGCGTTGAATCCCATACGCGTGAACGCACCGGGCAAGCCGCCAAGCTGTGAATAAGATTGAACAGTAAGGGCTGCCAGTAATAATATTATTT
>JABFSP010000226.1 GCA_013140565.1 Ignavibacteria bacterium | reverse complement strand
TGTAATTACAAATGCACAGGTTACACAGCAATGGGTTAAAGATATAACAGAACTTTAAATGGCAGTGATATTGCCAAAAAAGTAATAACCGACCCATTTACCGGTGATATTTATGTTACAGGCCATTCACCCGGCAGCGGAATAGGTTCGGATATTGTTACAATAAAATATAATTCAGCCGGTGCTCAGCAATGGATCAAAACTTACGATTACGTGCGCAATGATGACTCTCCGGCAGATATGATCTTTGACGGACTTGGGAATATTATTATAACAGGTACCAGTAAAGGAACTATAACAGATTATGATATAGTAACTATAAAATATGACAGCTTTGGGAACAGGGTATGGGTAAAGAGATATAACGGAACAGCGAATAAAATTGATATTGGATATGCACTGGCAACTGATCTGCAGGGCAATATTCTGATCACCGGCAGGAGCGCGGGTTTTTTACAAGCCACGGGTACTCAGACTTTTGACGATCTGATCGTAATAAAATATACATACGCAGGTATTGAAGAATGGGTACAAAGATATAATGATGCCAGTAACAGTAATGATGGGGGATTAACTGTAACAACTGACGGTGAAAATGTTTATGCCGGCGGATATTGCGGAAGTAATGGACAGAACGCAGATTTTATAACAATAAAGTACAGCTCTCAGGGAACTGTTGAATGGGTCAGGAAAGTTTCTTCACCGCAATCAGATCAATGCAGTAAAATCCTATACAATCATAATAACGGTGAGATGTATTCCTGCGGAACAGGGCAAAACGATATCATTGTGTTGTGTTACGATGGGGCCGGCATTTTAAAATGGCAAACGAATGATTATAACCTTATGAGTGATTTTACTTCTGCTGTACTTGATAATAACGGCATACTTTATTTGCTGGGATATACTGAATTATACGGGACACTGGATTATGCCATACTTGCTCTTAACACAACGTTAAACGGAGGAGTATCCTGGCTGGATACCTATAATGGTCCCGGATCCGGGACTGATATACCATGTGATATTAAAGTAGACAACTCTTCAAACATTTATATAACAGGAAGCACCCAAAACTCCGGTACCGGAATGAGTTACACAACTTTAAAATATAATATTTCCGGAATCAGGCAATGGGGAAAAAGCTATAATCATAACGGTGTGGGAAGCAATATAGCAGCCTCTCTGGCCCTTGATAATAATGGGAATGTGTTTGTAACGGGAATTAGCGAGAATACTTCGGCAGACTATGACTTTGCCACAGTAAAATATTCACAAGGTATAGTTTTTAAAAAACAAGGGAGTGAAATGCCTGCTGAATTCAAACTGCACCAGAATTATCCTAACCCATTTAACCCGGCAACTAACATAAAATTCGATATTCCGGGCTCCGGTAATGTTAAGATTGCAGTATATGATATGCTCGGCAGGGGAGTTAAAATACTTGCTGATGAATATAAAGAAGCCGGCAGCTATGAAATAAATTTTGATGCTTCGGCATTATCCAGCGGGACATATTTCTATAAAATTACTGCGGGTGATTTTAGTGACATAAAAAAAATGGTAATTATAAAATAAATCTAAATGAATTCTATCGAAAAAAATATAATAAAAAGTGTACTGTTATACTTCTTCCTTGTATGTGTATCGTACTCACAAACAGGAGAGACTGATGTATACGGCTCTAACCAGTTAAATGGTGTATTAGCAGGATTAAGCTCGCCCGGCAGGTATGCAGCCGTGCCGCCTAACTTTATACTGAACCTTGGATTGCAGGGGACTGTTGAGGCATGGGTTTATCTTACATCGTATAATGAAGCCAGTACGTGTATATACGAGAAAGGAAGTTCATTCAGATTAGGAATTCACAACTCCAGTAACGCTAATAAGCCATATATTTTTATGAATACTTCTGTTTTTATCCCGGCCCCGAGCAGTGCAGTACCTCTCAACCGCTGGGTTCATTTAGCAGCCACCTGGCAGCAAACCGGATCGCAGACAACTGTTTCATTTTTTATGGATGGAGCATTAGTGGGTTCTCCTGTAACTCAGACAGTAAATGTTGCGAATAACAACGATTCAGTTACAATTGGAGGCAGCCGTATTACAAATAATGTACAGGTAAACGGATTTCTTGATGAAGTAAGATACTGGAACAGGCTGAGAACCGGAGCGGAAATTGCAAGAAACAGATTTTGCGGTATTGGTGATGGAATAATTGCAAATCAAAACTCGGGACTGGTTTCCGCGGAAGATTATTCAGGTCTGGTTTCATCGTGGACTTTTAATGAGGAAGGAGTTACGATACAGGATTATATAAGTCTTCGGCACGGCTTCACACGCGGCGGGGCCACCAAAAGCATATCAAATATACCCGGGCAGCCGATTCCATATAATCTTGCTGCATATTTTCCCGGGGGAGCAAATGATTACATAAGAGTACCGGATAATAATATTTTTGACAGAACTGCTTCCGGGACAATTGATGGATGGATAAATCCCGCTTCCTCGGGGAATCATGCGATAATTTCAAAAGGTTCAACTTTTGTCACTACAACATTTAGTGTTTTTCTTGATAATATAAATAAACTTTCGGTGAGAATTGGCGGTGTTGACGGGGTAGGGCCTGCAATTCCTCTAAATTTATGGAGTCATTTTGCTGTTGCATGGAGATTTAATGCAGGTTTATGTACAGTAAAATTTTACCTTAATGGTAATTTATACAATACTACTGTTATCACCACTACAATGCCTGTAAATAGTGATCCGGTTTTAATCGGGAACTGGCAGGCTCTCAATACTCCATTTTCAGGCTACATGGATGAGATAAGATTATGGAACAGGGATTTAATATCTGATGAAATTAAAGCATATATGTTCGCTTCACCAAAATCCGGAGGGCAGTTTTTCCAGAATAATCTTCTGGCATCGTGGAGCTTTGAAGGAAATCTCAACAATTTAATGCCAGTTTCTGAAACTAACGGTACATTCAACATAGGCTTTCTTAACCTGTGCAGGTTTTCAGGCTATGCAAATGAAAATATTACGGCACCGATTACCGGTCAATTTATTCCTCATATTACTGCCATTAGCAGGCTTGACGGGAATCCATACCCGGGCGGTTACAGTATACGC
>JABFSP010000046.1 GCA_013140565.1 Ignavibacteria bacterium | reverse complement strand
ATTATTTTCATTATATTGAGGCAAAACTTATTGAATGCAGAGTTGAATTCGAGTTGAAAAACTATTTATCAGTAGTTGATTCCATTAATGCCGCAAAGAAATTCTTACAATCCCACACTGAAATTGGTAAAGATTTCAGGAAAGCATATACTATCTTTCTAAGTATCCTTTTTAAACTTGTCAAGTTGCATGAAAAATCAGGTAAGGATAACATTTTGTTTGAATTAGAAATGCTTGAAAAAAATATATTATCTGAAAAGAATCAAATTTATGCACAGAGTTGGATAATTGAAAAAATTAGAAAATTAAAAAAAGGCAGGTTATAAACCTGCCTTTCAAAGAAATACATATTAGTTTCCTATTGGCGGATAAATTGGTGTCCCGTTACCATCTTCATCCTCGTCTGTTGTATCATCCGGACAGAAATATGACCTTTCATCATAGCATTTTAAGTCGGCGTTATTATCTAATGAGAAAATGTTTGAAAATGATGCGGTAACTAAAGCAAGTACTGCGAATGCTGTTAAAAACAAATGTTTGGTTTTCATGTTTGTACCCTTTCATGGTTAGTTTGGTTTTTTAGTCCGGAAGGAGGAGGCTTTAGCCGGCGTTAAAGCCAACCACCAAACGAACATGTACAAACATATTTTCGTATCTGACAGAAAAATTCAGAAAGGGATTTTTTGCGATTTTAGCGTAATTGTTCAGATTTTTGATGCAAAACAAAAAACCTGAGAGGTTTTAGAAACCTCTCAGGTTTAGGATGTAAATAAGATACTTAGGGTTATTTTAGTTAGAGATCCTTCCTGTCTGAACCAGCGTTACAGCAGGCAGGCGCTTTAGATCAGGATTAAAGTTATCTTCTCAAGGGTTTCAGTTTGTGGTTTTTCTCCCAGCTCTTCATCGTAAATTTTAAGCATTATCCCGTACCTGCTCTTAGCCATTTTAATGTTGCCAAGCTTTGCGCAGGCGTTAATAATGCTTATATGGGTCGAATCGTTTAACTTATCTTCCTTCAGCAGCAATTCAGAATACTTTATAACTTCATTATACCGTATTTCTGCTTCAAGCATTTTAATAAGCTCCTCACATAAAGTAATATACATGTTCTTATACTTTACTCTCAATTCCTCGCACCAGCTATCATAATAGCCGGGCAGGAAATCGCCTTTATATATCTCAATTGCATTAATTGAGTGCTTGATCTTTTCTTCACTTGAAAGTGCTGGCAGCTTTGATTTCTCAAAAAACTTTTCGAATTCTATATTATCTGCTTTATAATAAAAATCAGGATTAAGCCTTAATGTTTTATCTTCATATAATATGTACTGCGGATTATAATCATGGGTTTTATCTTTGGAGCGTTTCGGTTTATCGGATTTTATGTCATATATCTTAAGCGCAGTACGTATGTTATAAATTGCGCTGTGATAAACAATATCAGCTTTATCAGCGGGCATATCATCAAAGAACATATCCATAATTTTATCTTTGGTATGTATCTTCTCAGGGTCGCACATTAAATAAGCCAGCAGTATCTTGCTTTTCTTACGGATCCATTTATCTTCTTGTATAAAACCACCACGCAGGTATATTTCTGTTTTGCCAAAAGGCTTGAATATAATATCAGTAATTTTATCCATTTCACTCGCAAACCTTTTAAGGCAATCTTTTGATAACCAGTTATACGTTTCTCTATTCCGGATCTTATCATATACAAGCTGAATTAGCGGTTTATTATTATTATTTGATACGGCAAAATCCATAATATCCTGGTGAAGAGGTAATTCTCTTTCAAGAAACGATATTAGCTCTTTTTGATGTTTTGGGTCCAGTGCTGTTTTAAGAAAAATTAAAGCAGTTTCAAATTGATCGTTTCTTAAATATAATACTGCAAGATAAAATGATACCTGAGCCTGAACAACTTTAAGGTTATTCACTTTATAATAATCAAATATCGCAGTAAGATTATTTTCGATCACAATTTTATTTTTTACAGCATTTATTTGCAGTAAACAAAGGGCTCTTCCCTGGTCTATCAAAAATATTTCATATATATTCCCGCTTTTTATAAAAGTTTCCGCAATATCAAAATATTGTAATGCATATGTAGGCATGTGAGTATAGCATTGCTGTAAACCTTCCATCAAATAATTATACCACATATATCCAAAAATATTCACAGAATTTTCTAATTTTATCAATTCATCATAACTTTTAAAGCATGCTTCATGATCACCACACTCATAATAAAAGTTTGCTTCAGTTTTGATTAGAAATCGTTTCAGAGACCTAAACTGATAACTTTTGTATAAATTGCGCATTTCTTTTAATATTGTATATGTTTCTGAAAATTTCCCCATATGGATATACAAACCTGCTAAATTACTGTAAACCTGCATTTTCTGATACACATTTACACTCAATTCAACGGATCTTTTTCTGTAGAAAAGGGATTTTTCAAATTCACCAAGATCCTGATAAATATTTCCCAAATACATAAATATTTCAGATCTAAAAAAATCTTTATCATTTTCATCTACAATTTTTAAAGCGGTTTCAAATCTTTTTTTAGCTTTTTCTAAATTAACAGATCCCATTCTGTACAATACTTTTCCTAAAACGTAATTTATCTGAATTTGTAACTCCAGTTCAATACAAGTATTTTCATAAGAGGATAGTTCTGTGAAAATTTGCTCCATATCAATATAATTAAAAATAAGTTCCGCTTTTAAAAGTGTAAACTTAATTTTTAATTTTACATCCATAACAGAATTTAAAGCAGTATTTATTAATATCGAAGTCTTTTTAAGGTCATTATTCAGTTTCAACACTAAGAATACCTGCAGGTAAGCAGTGTCAGGATATTTTAGAATTAGTTCTTCAGGTAATTTAGAAAACCAGTTATCAATTTTTTGCAAGTCTCCGATTTGAGAAAAATCGCCATAAATATCAGATATAAGTTTTAGAGCCTCATCAAAGCGTTCTGCCTGCAGAAAATAACTTATGGCATTATCATAGTCACCTTTACTTTGATAATACTCAGCAATTGTTCTGATACTTTTAGTCAGATCATCTTTAGGAAGTGTTTTAGATTGTTGATTTTGAAGAAATCTTTTAAAATAATCATTATATGTGTATATGG
>JABFSP010000425.1 GCA_013140565.1 Ignavibacteria bacterium | reverse complement strand
GGATATCATTCTCTTGTATTGGAATAAAATCATAAACGTCTGGATCTATTCCATGAACCCTCGCGCAATTAAATATCCTAGAATATGCTATACCCCCTCCAAGAGCCTCATCTAACGGATACAATTTCCCGATTGGTACATTGGCATTAAAATCATAATAATACTGCTTCAGCGGCATTTCGGTGAAATCTATATCACGCACTACGCTCTTTTCTGTTATCTGATTTTCATTTATATAGCTCAGCAGTTTGTTCTGAAATGTCACAGAACATGTCGGGTATAGAGTTGTACCATCGCCGTGATTTGTATCTGAACCGTACGAGGCATCCTTACTGAAAAAAATACCATCTGAGTATTCAGCCTCTGCAAATACAAAGCTTCTGTATTTGAGGAAAAGCCATTCAAGTCTGGGAGCGGTAATTGATTCGGTTATTTCAATTATTTCTGGAGTAACGGGCTGCTCATTTACCAGGTCAGTGATAAAGAAGACCTTAAAAATAAATTCCGGCTCGCTTAGTGTCTCGGTTCCCGGATTCAGGTACATTTCAAAATTGAAGCCTAGACCCTTGGCAAGCTCTTTGAATGTCTCCCAGCGGCTGATATTTTGCTGTCCCGTAATAAAATTCCTGTAGTCACCCAATGCGTAACACCACTGAATATTACTGTACAGCTCCCTTAGCCGCTCAAGGTAGGTCTTTGCCGGCAGATCAATCAGCACAATACTTCCCGTTAATCCCGAAAAATGCCTTAACATGTACTCTTCAAACGTAAGCTGCTCTCCGTTCGCAAAGCTGATGGTTGAATTCGCCGCTGCTTCGCAGCGCTTTGCCCATTCAATTAAAATATCTTTGCAGGTAAGCTTAACGTGCCAGCGGTTTTGTGAGTAAGTATAATCCGCGTATATCTGTGACTGCTGCGAAATTCCCGTAAAACACTGCGCGCCCGTTTTGATTATGACGAGGTAATAAAAATCACGCTCTTCACCCAGGAAAAAATCTTTGATACTGCTTCCGTTTTGGGATACTTCTTTTTGCAGAAGTGAAATGTTCAGGTCAAAATCACCGGCACGATATGTGCCTATGCCTGCGGCATCTTCTGTTTCAAACCTGAATACAGGCAGGCCGTCAGAGGGAATGTAATCAAGTACTAAGCTATCAACAAAAACCCGCTCATTGAAGTAATTGCCGCCACGGTATTTTTTAATATATACTGGCATTACAGATCAATGCCTCCTCTTAAACTGCGGGTTCTTACTTCAACATCAAATGCGCGGGTAAAGGTAACCGGATTCTTAACAACTACCTGGTTAATTATCTGCGGCATTGAAGGTGACGAGTTTATTGAGCTGTTCAATTGTGAATTGAGGTTTAATTGTGACCTGCCAAACAATGTGCCGATACCGCCACCGGCAGCAGCGCCTAAGGGACCGCCTACAATACCGCCAATTACCCCAAGTATCCCGCTGAAGAGTCCCCCAAAGCCGCCGCCGCTGCCGGTTATTGAGCTGAGCAACTGCAGAATTATCTGCACGGTTTTGGTGAAGCCTGTATCCATAAGTCCCATATTGCCCAGCATACTTTTTGTTGTGCCGAGCATGAGTTCAAAGTAGCCCGCAATTTCAGCTGAGTGTGTCGCAGGTTTATCAAGTGAATTTACCGGGGTGCCCGGATCTTTAGCCGCGGGATTTTTTCCGGCAGGAATCAATCGTGTAATTTCACTTGTCATTTTATTTAACGATTGAACCAGCGCTGTTATTTCTGTATCGGGTATCATAAGTGTTATTGTTTATCAAATTTCAGTTTCATAATGTATTCTTCTCTATTGAGTTCCAGTGTTTCAAATTCACGCATTATCCAGAAATCCATTTCATCCATTTTTTCCGCTTCGCCGGGAGGTAATCCATAGTATTTTGCGAGCTGTGTGATCATATAAAGGTATTCCATCCCCCCGGGGATATCAAATTTTTCAGGTAAAATTGTACCGCAATTGCTTTCTGAATAAAACTTATTCCGGAATTCATTTATTTTTTTGAGATCGACTGAGCGCTCAAAAAAAAATCCGCAATTACTTTTTTTATGAACTCAATTGACGTAATTTCACTGAAAGAATTCTTATCAAACTTAACTCTTGCGCCTTCAGCGCTTACAAGTATATCACTGAATAACCCTGAAATGAATTCAGCATCTGTGATTATTTCAAATAATGCCAGTGATTCTATTTCTGCCAGGTGCTTCCTCAGTTGCTCAAGGGGCGGTGCGTTAAATAACTTCTCAGATTCACCAAGCTTTTGCTTTAATTTTTTCAGTAATTCTTCATTAACGGGCTTTTCTGATCCGGCTTCTTCAATTGCTTCTTTTAAAATACTGATCTCATTTTCCGCATATAAAAGCTGTGTCGAATCAATACCCGCAGAGTATTTATAGATTAGCCCCCTGTATTTTATCAAGAGGGGAGAAGCCTTATGAAGTACACCGAGACCCAGCTTCTTCAGTTTGTACTTATTTTCGTTTAGTTCAAAAATGTTATTCATATTAAGATATAAAATTTATGTTCAGATACATTTCCTGCAACTTTAACTTATAACCTGCAGCTTATAGGTCTGTTTCAACAATTACGTGCTCCTGCTCCGCGGGTATTGTAACTGGACCCGTTGTCCTGATACTCATACCCAATGCAGCCTCAATCGCCGTTATGTTCGCGGCTGAGATCACAACAGGATGTGATTGTACTATTGAAACTGATTCATACTTCATAGCTTTTGTGCCGCCCGGAGTTTTAAAATGCATCTGTGGAGTTACATCCGCAACTTTAAATACCTCCTGGTGTTTGCCGCCTTTTATACCTTCATATTTAATTTCAAGATGTAGCTTACCGCGTGTGCCGAAGGCAAGGTAATCCGCTATTAGCTTCGATGTTTCCATCAGCACACCTGAGGTTCTGCCTTCGAACTCCTCATCCTGCCCGTATGTTTTGCCGTCTTCTGCTTTGAATTTTTCGGTCTTCGCATCAATATCAATTTGCGATTCAAATATCAATCCGCAGTTTAATGCGTTCGCACCGTTTGAAATTGACCCGGGAACAGCAAGACTGCTGTCAAGCTCAATTATCACAAGCTGGTTCCCGCCTTTATCTCTTAATGCTCTTGCCATAGTTTTTTAGTTTATAATTTACAGTTTATAGTTGATAGTTTACAATTGATAGTTTACAGCATGCACAATTCTTCATTGTTAATTGTAAAAAATTTGCAGCTCAAATCCAACCACAGGAAAGATAAACTCTCCGCCTTTAAAGGCTTTATCTGTACCTGTAATATTAAGCTTATGAATATTCGCTATTGTAAAGCCATTTGAAGTATATTCCAGTCCCGCTTGTGAATCATCGCCTAACAATTTGCATAATGCAAACAGCTTATCATCAATTATCTTTTTGTATTTATCCGGTGATTTCTTGTAAAGTCTGAAGTGAAATTCGATCTTAACATTTACAATTATTGCACCGGATTCATTATCATCAAATGTGATTTCACTCAGTTTGATGATGTATGAATTATCCTTAAGGTTCGCCGGAAGGAAATCCATATCAAAATTGACTTGGTTAGTATTTAGCTTTTCAGTGACCGAAAGCGAATCATTGAGTAATGTTATTTTTCCGGTTACCCAGTCATTTATTACTTTATAAAGCATGTTGGTTTATTTAAGTATTTTTATTGTAGTGGTTTTGCTGAATTCATTCAAAGCAAGTTTGCCATCGGAATCATTATCCATCCATATCCTTATCTTGCCCAGGAGGTTTTCATATTCCTTCCTGAAATATTTCATCTTTAAATGATACTGATCATTTTCTGTTGTTAACCTATCGAGCAGAATAAGCTCAAGCCATTTGTATGATATGAGTTTTTCTATTGATGTATCGCATAAGAATGCTGCGTAATCGATCGAACCTCCCGAAATGGTGACGTTCAGCCTGTAATACAGGTATGAGCGGGGGAGTATAAAGGTAATTATTCCTACAGCTTCAGCTTTTCGTGAATCAATAGTTTCCCAGGCTGCGGAATCATTGCTTCCCTGTAAATCGAAGGTTTTGAGTCCGCCCGCAGTGAATACTTTTACATCAAGTACATACCGCAGCCGTGCTGCGAGGTCTTCGTTAGTCGGCTCAGTGGTATGGTCAGCAGCCTCAACAGTACCTGAATACCTGATGTAGAGCCTCGGCATAATTTCTGCGGGATTAAATCCGCGTGATGAAAGCTCAAGCGTTACTTCTTCAATTGCTTTTTGTTTCTGTGGAGTGAAATCTGTTTCTTCACTCCAAAGGAACCTTGAGAGCTCCGGTATGCAGCTTTTCAAATCGTCTTCTGTTAAATATTCTTCAAGTGGCATTGTAAGTGTGTTTTATTTTGACGTAAAAAATTTCTTTCTGAATTCGTTTCTCTGTTTATCGTTCAGCAGTATTACTCCGGCTGTTACAAGCTCATATAACTGCTTATCGCTCAGCGATTCAAACTTTCCTGAAGCCGTTCTCTCACCATTCACAAGTACAAAGCCTTCTTCCTTGATGATGCGGATCTTTTCATTGTGCCTGTTGAATCCTTCGCCAAACAAGTGCGCCACGACCATAATATTATCGCCATCAATTTGTGAGCTGTAGCCCATTGGTGAGTTAAGCACCGCGGGATTAATTTCGTAGATATCTTTTCCTTTGTTTATATCACTCATAAGTAGTATTGGTTAATTTTGTTATTTAAATCCCTTACCTGCTCATTGTAATATGAGCAGGGCAGGGAAGTTTTCGTAAGAGTATTTTGTAAGAGTCTTAATATTAATTCCCGCGAAGGCGGGAATCTCTTACTATAATTGAAGAGATATCTGAAAACTAAATAAAGCACAATAGAATATTTTGTTTATCTTATATCACTTATGTTGTCTTCAGCTCAGCCACTTTAATAAGCTTATCAGGCGCGACCTTTGACCAGTTACTTCCTGTAGCAAGCTGCGCAAGGGTCGGATTCTCAGGTGCTGCATCGCCGTAAGCAACGCCGGGTGTGTGAACCATACACGATACCCTTGTAATTATCTCATCAGTTCCGCCTGCCTGTTTAGCGTCGCGGGCAAGCTCAAGATAAATGCCGCCTGTTTTAACTACGTTCTTGTTGGTCATCGCGCTTCCGGGTCTGTTGCGGAGCTTGTAAACCATTGAGCCTCTTCCGCCCAGGAATGTTGAATATACGCTTGCGGTCGCTGTAAGGTCATCATCCGCAAAGGGCATCAGTCCAAGTATCTGCCCCGGGTTGCCGGTCACGAATGTGTTATTGCCAACGGGTCCGGCGGGGAAAGTAATGAGGTTATTTGTAACGGCATCGCCGTGCACTTTTGAGTGCATTAAAATAACGCTCAGCATCCTGTGCCAGTCGCCCAGCTTATATTTTGCAGCGAGTACACCCGCGTTTGAAATGTTTGCACCTGAATAAGTATTGCCGGTTGAGTGGCTTGATGCAAGCGCTGTTGCGAAGTTTCCTTTTAAAATATTGATCGCTCTTTTCTGAAGTGCATATGCCCAGTACTCGCCAATATGCACCGCGATCTCCTCGATCATATCATTGCCGCGGCCCGCAACAGTGTTGACAAGCTCCTGCGCGCCCCAGCCTTTTTCAAGCTCCATCCATGCGAAGCGGTCTTTGTATGCCGAAAGCTTGTTAATAGGTGTTGTTGATGATGTTGTTATCTGGTCAGGGTCAGATGTATCAACATTCCACTGCGGCAGGTTACCGAATGTACCCGTCTGGTTCGGGTCAACAACCTCATCTGGTGCTTCGGTCATAAAACCGGAGCCGAAGAAACTGAGTGCCTTTGTAAATGTTCCTCTCAGTGTGGCCTTAAAGGTCTCACTCTGGAATTTACCTGCGAGATCATCAAGTGTTAATGATGCCATAGATCTTTTCTTTCTGTGTTTAGTTTGTAAAAGAGTTAGTTAAATAGTTGATAGTTGAAAATTGATAATTGATAATTGATAATTGATAATTGATAGTTGTGTTTGTTAATTGTTAAATCCGAATTTTTCGCGGTAGAGTTTTTTCCAAAGCTCCGGGCGTTTTTTGCGGAGATCTTCCTTTTCGTTGTAGCTTAGCTCATCCCATTTTGCTGTGAGCTCCGCTCCGCCGGAGCCGGGTCTGGCGGAATCACTGCCCGCAGGCGGCTTTGCCGCGTTTAAGCTTACATAATCCCTTAAGCCTTCTATGGTGGGAATAAGCTCCGCTATCTTTTTATGTTCATCCGGTAACTGTTCATAATACTGTTGTTTTACGCCCTGCTCCAAAGCTGTAAATTTCTCTGTGATGCTTTCTTTTTCATCAGTCAGTGATTTTACAGAACCTTCAAGTTCTTTGATCCTGTTTTCTGTTTTTACATTGGCATTTTTTAGCTTAAAGAACTCATTAGAATTTTTTACAAGCTTTTCATGCTCTGCTTTTGTTAAGGTGACTTTCTCTTTATCATCAGCAGGTGTGCTTCCTCCGCCAGATGATGACGCATCATCAGAGTTAAATAATATTTTCATATGATTGGTTTAATTAGTTCGTAATAAGTAATTTCTAATTATTAAGAGTTCCGCTCTTTCCGGGCATTGATAATCTCACTTGCTTCATCTTCACTCACTTCCAGCTCTTCGGCGGTGATATCAATTTTATCTTTGTAGCCATATTCAAGAGCCATATCGTAGCGTTTCTTTTTATCGTCAATGGATTCAAATATCTTCGCTTCGGTGAATCTGACATCAAAGGTCTTATCAGCGGACAGTGCCTGCTTTGGATTGTAATAATTCCACACAACCCTTGTTACTTCAAGCAGGTGCTGCATAAAGTGGTAGAGTACAGTTTTATATTCCTCGCGTCTTTCAAGAAGCTCAAGTTCATCTATTATCTTTGCCGCACCGGACTCAGCCTTCAGCTCTGTGCTGGCGGAGCCTCCGCTGATAGCTTCGCTGCTTAACACCAGCCTGTTATGCCAGTCAATGTTCTCTCTAACCGAGCCGTAATCAACATTTGCAATTATGCTTTCAATCCTTGGTTCTTTATCATCATCTTTCACATTATTTATCTGCTTAAAATCACCTGCCTTAAATGATTCACCATCGGTGAAGTTTGTGTTTATTCCCAAATATATCTGGTGCAGGGTTTTGAGCTCAGTTTCGTTCAGGTCTGTCAGCCTGATATCGAGATTTTTCTGATGGAGGAATATATTCCAGTTAGGCTCGCCAAAATAATCTTCGCCTTCTTCTATTCTTAGCGCGGCAAATGGCAGGGCGTACTTTGGGTTACCGCTTAATGCATATGGATTTATCTTTTCAGGGTTACCTTTGGCGGGAATTATCTCATCTCCCTTTACAAGGTAATGCTCAGTTTTGCTCCAGTAAGACCAGTATATTTCGCCATCCTCATCCACTTTGCGAACTGCAATTTTGGATTTTTCCAGGTAATCACTTCCGCATTCAACCGTATAGTTGTTTGGAGTAATGATATCTATCCTGAGTCTTTTAAGCTCGCTATCCCAAACTACATTCGCTTCAGTGATATTGAAGTAAACCGCTTTTTGGAATGCTTCTTTTACTTTTTGTACGAACCTCGAATCATTCAGGATACTGCTTAAGAGCTTCTGCTCTTCTTCGGTGGCATCGTTTAATTTAATTACAGGATCTTTGGTAAAGATACCGCTGGTTATTCTGCCGATGATTTTTCTGATCACGTTTACATGTCTGAACCTGAGGTCCTGCAGGGTTTCTTCCGAAAAAGGATTGTTCAAAGTGGCTTCACGCAGATATCCGCATATTGATTCGTAATCGTTGTTGTAAAATGCGGCAAATTCATTGTGCAGTGAGAGCCTGTAAATCTCGCTTTTCTTTAGTGCGCTGTTAAATGCAGTGTTAAGTTCACTGAAAATATTACCTGTTAAGAGCATATTAGTTTTGGTTTTAAATTTTAAATTGTCCTGAATGATGCTGTATTTGGTTTGCCGCGTATTGAGTATTCGTATTCATTGTAGTAATCAACTGCCCGGCATAAATGTGTACGCAGGGGATCCCTTTCATCAAGCTCTCTGCCGTTATCTTTCCAAGCGCAGTATTCCCAGTCTTTAATAAGCTCACCGCAGTTTTCTGGGTCAACGTATTGCTTTATTTCTCCTTTGGAATTGCAAAGCTGCGCATTGGTTGCGCCAATTGAATCACGTATGGATAGGCACGGTCTGATCCTTTTTTCAATGTTAGTTTTATTTCTGAAATAGTTTTCAATTATTTCCCAGTCATTGTAACTTGAATTTGACGTGTGTTTTTTCCCGGCGTAATCACCGTAAAAAATAATTTTCTTTGGGTAACCGGCACTAAGCGCCATAAAATAATCTTCATCAAGTATTTTGCACATTGTAATTGTGTTTGTGAACTGAAATGACAGGGCTTTATGCCAGTAAGTTATTTCCCTTGTTCCTTCCGTATGCCGCTGACCTACAACCCAGCTCATAGGTTTATCCTGCGCGTTGAAATCACATGCAACAATAAAAGGCAGGTTGGGGAGTATCTCAGTCCGTTTATTATTTTTTTCGGTGTAGCTGTAATACGGTCTTTGTGTTGATGTTTCAAATGAGGCTTTGTACTCACGTTCATAATCAGGTTTTGCCAGATTTGCCTTAGCCTCTTCGATCTGCTCTTTGCTTAAAATCTCCTCGCTTGTCCAGTGGTATGACTGCCATCCTTTTCTGCCGTGTTTGCCTTTTAAGAACTCATCAAAAAAATGGTTTTTGCCAAATGGTCTGCCTTCTTTAATGCACCAGCCACGGGTATCGTTTATCATTGGTTCAATTGATTCATTATATACCGCCGCATCACAATCCTGGTACTCCGATATCACTATACCATGCATCAACTGACCCTGAACCCGCCTGAATTCCTTTAAACCAATGACTCGTAAAGTTCCGCCCCCGTTAATTTCAATTTTTAAGCTGGTTTCAATTATTCTTTTAATATTATCCGGCGGCGTTAGTCTTTTAAAGTCATCCCAGAATATTTCTTTTGCCTGCTGTCTCGTAGGAGCTCCTGCAAAAAAGATTTTCCGGTGATTTTTCTTTTTCAAAATCTCGTTGATAAGCAATCGTTTAGCGAACCTTTCGGTTTTAAAAGAACGTCTTCCGGCAGCTATAAGGTAATTCCTGAATTTACTATGCCTGAAGTCTTCGTTTAATTTTTTCTGAACGGGATGTTTTAAAGCCTTTGGATTTATATCAAACCATCTGGATGTAAGATCTTTTTTGTTTAACATTATAAATCGGTAAGATTAATAAAGGTGAATTTAAATATTTTCTTCGGCCTGCTTTTGAACTTCATCCTTCATATCCAGGTATTCTTCAACAGTAATTCCGCTTGAGCTATCGGGATTTTTGCTCCATCTTTTGCCTCGCCTGTTATAAAGGTATATCAGCAGTGCGGATGCATCAGGAGGAACGATTTTTTTGACAAACTTGATCTCCTTCAGCTTTGTTTCCGGATCCGGGCTTGTGTCATCAGAATGAGCAGGAGTATACGTACGGTATTCTTCTGTGAACTCGTACCCAACGGCACGTTTAAACAATGCTCTTTCTGCTTCGATCACAGCGTTTAGCTCTGCTGTTTCCAGTAAGCGGCAGAAATTTGCGGAGCGTTTTGCATGTTTTTCAATACTGCCGGGTTCAGCATCAAGTACCTTATCCATTTCCTCGTAACTTAAGCCGTACCGTGCAAGTTCTAATGCATTTTGTGTGATATTTTCTGTTATCCGGGATTTGTTCTCTTTTTTAGCCAAGGTATGGAGAGTTTAATTTTTGAGAATTCTTTTCAGGGATTTTATTGTTATATTTGCATAAGCATTCAAACAACGTTACAAAGATATATGCTAAAAGCATATATGTCAAGAGCAATATATGGTATTGGCAAATATATTTTCATAAATATATGTTAAACAATAATTAATTATGAAGAAAAAACACACAAAAGACAGGTCGTTGACCCGTAAGATCAATTCAAGGTTATTCCCTATGCTTGCGGCAAAGGGAATTAATTCAATTTATGCTCTTTCTCGCAGCATAAACGAAAACGCAGGCTCGATCAGTAAAATAAAAAGGGGTATCAGCGATTGGTCAATTGATCAGCTTGAAAAAATAAGGGTAATCCACGGCATTTCGGTTGATTCTATGTTCGGAGTTGTACACAAAAATAAAACTGATTCAGACGGCAGGTCGGTGAAATTCCATAAAGTGCCGGTGCTTGGATATGCTGAGTGCGGCTCGCCTTCGGCAACATGGCTTGATAGCGCTGTAAAGGTGGTTGATATGGCTGATACCGGCAGCCTGCTGAACCCGTTTATGCTTATAGCCAAAGGCGACTCGATGAGGCCTTATATCAATCCGGGCGATAAGCTGCTATGCAGTGAGCATACAGAAAAGATCAAGGATAACACAGCCGTAATAGCAGTATTCAAATCAATGCCCGATACTTTTGAGGCTAATGCCAAGCTCATCAGCTGGGATAGAAAGAAAAAGATCATTACGCTTTACAGCATTAATACTAAATTTCCACCCACGAACCATTTTGAAAATGAGTTTGTTAAGATTTACAAAGTTAATCGTATTATAAGAGATGTAAAGTAATATATTGAATATAAATAAATATTTAAGATATATATCTGTCTTTGTATCACTGTTTTGTACCTGGTGTGCTTACACGCAAACGGTATGCGGAATAAATATATCAGACCCAAATGATACAACAGATTATGTTTACAATAATTCGCTGGATGCGGCTAACAGCGATGTATATTTAAAAAATGACCCGGGTTTATTTGACCGCGTTCTGCTGAACAAGGATTTAGGTTATGTTTGCACAGTAAACTATCCCAATGCCAACCGCTTTACGGAAATTTATGATGATATTGTAAAGAACTTTGGATATGAAAACGATATCAGAGATGTAATTCCGCAAGGCGTTATTGATAATGACATAATAGAAATTAGTATTCTTATCTCAGAGGGCAAGGCGCAAATTATCAGGTACTGGTATGAGAAAAAATTTAATATAAAACTCGAGTACACACAAAAAAACCTTCAGCTATATAT
>JABFSP010000048.1 GCA_013140565.1 Ignavibacteria bacterium | reverse complement strand
AACCATATCTTACAATATAATTAAACGAATTTTAAAACTAAACAACCGGTAAAACTTATTGTAGTTTATTAAAACTACAAATTACACTTCTAATTCACCGATAATAATGGTCAATGCCTCGCCTGTTATCATAACTCTGTCACCTGCGACTTTTAGTCCCAATGTGCCGCCGCGCTCTGATGCCTGGTAGGCTTTGAATGTATCCTTGCCCAGCCGCCCCTGCCAATATGGCGCAAGCGCGCAGTGTGCTGAACCCGTTACCGGGTCTTCCTGTATGCCTTTTTCAGGAGCGAAGAACCTGGAAATGAAATCATACCCCGGCATATCAGCCACTGCGGTAATGATGGTTCCCCACCCGGGAAGCTTAAGCATAATATCAAAATTTGGCTTCAGGTTCCGTACGTCACTTTCACTCTCAAGCTCAATGATGTAATTCCATTTTGTCATTCCAACATATTTTGGCTGTACACCGCCGATGGCATCGATAAGCTCAGGGGGATACTCGATTCTCTTCTGTGTAATGACAGGAAAATCAAGCCCTATTTCTCCTTCGTAGTAATCAGCTTTCAGCAAGCCGCTTCTTGTATTATAATGTATTGTTTCATCTTTTTTGCAGATACCTTCCTGCCATAAGATATGTGAAGTTGCAAGTGTAGCGTGACCGCAAAGATCAACTTCGCTGACAGGTGTCATCCATCTTAAACTGTAGGTATCGGAATCTTTTTCCCTCAGCACGAATGCCGTTTCAGCAAGATTAAGCTCAAATGCTATGCTCTGCATCAGGCTTGTGGGAATATCTTCTTTCAGCAAACAAACGGCTGCCGGATTCCCTTTGAAGGGTTCATTTGTAAATGCATCAACTGTGAATATTTGTAGTTTCATTGGATGAGATAATTTTAATTTGAATTTTAAAAATAATTGGAAGTTTGTGATTAAGCAAGGTAAACCTTGATTAACCTGATTTAAGGATTGCCATGATAAATATTTTAGACAGATATAATATGCCTTTTTGTCATACCAACATGCCATGCCTGTTTGTCATGCCTGCGCAGGCAGGTACGCCTTGCAGAACGAAGTGAGGAAAGGCATCCAGACGAAAATTATTGATTGGTCTATAATGTATGATAAAAGAATATTTTAGTATGGGCTAGTAAAAAATATATGAATTTAAATTGTTCAATCGGAAATATAGATTATCCTGAATAAAGCTTATTCTAAAATTTATCTCTATATACCCGCCTGCGCCTTAGAAAAAAGGCAAGCGGGTATGACAAGCAATAAATAAAAAAGCCACTCAAAATGAGCGACTTTGAATTTTTAATTTTTATCTTACTTAATTAAAATCATTTTTCTTGTTTCAGAAAAATCACCTGCTGTAAATTTATAATAATATACGCCGCTGGGGAACGCAGAAGCATCCCAGTCAGTTTCATAAACCCCTGCATTAAGCCATTCATCCACAAGGCTGTTGATTTTTCTGCCCAGAATATCAAACACACTGATATTCACAAACTCTGCTTTTGGAATACTGAAATTTATGTTTGTAACCGGGTTGAAAGGGTTCGGATAGTTTTGCTTTAGCAAATATGATGTTGGTAACACAGAATTAACGATTTCAACACCCAGCGGACTTCCTGTCGGATTACGTTTATAATAAATTTCCCTGTTTCCGTCACGAAAATCTTCCCATATGGTATATACAGCAGAACCGGAAACATTTACAGAAGCATTAAGAGAACTATTTGTTGTAAACCTCATATCAGGCAGCCAGCTGGAACCTATATTTGTTGATAATTTATAATGCACTTCTGAATGCCCTGCAAGAGAGTTGTGCCATACTAAATGAACTGAGGAATCAGATGCTGTAATAGATGGACCACTTGAACTGACAGTATCACTGGTTATATTTGTTTCAGTTCCCCAGTTCATTCCGCCGTTTGTTGATCTGTTAAAGATCACCCGGAAATCATCATTCCTGAAATTATTCCAGGTAACATAAACATTTGCACCGGATACCGCAATGGCGGGGTCAAAACAATTCACTGTATCGTTTCTTAATTCCATATCATTACTCCAGTTCAACCCGGCATCCGAAGAAAGTTTAAAATAGATATCTTCAGTTCCATTGCGCTTATCAACCCAAACAATATAAACGGATAAGCCGAGTGCTGCAATTGACGGACTTTGTGAGCGATCAGGGGCATTTGTCAGGCGGACTTCGTTCTGCCAGTTCAAACCGCCATCAGTTGACCTTGTATAATGTAATTCATAATTGTTGGCATCATGAGCTTCTGACCATACAACATGAATACCTGAGGGTGATACTGCAGCTATACTTACGTTTAAACCTGAAAAAGTATTATTAGTTAGACGTGTATCGGGACCCCAGCTCGTTCCGTTGTTTGATGAGTGTTTGTAGTATATTTCATAGTTATTATCGCGGTAATCACTCCATACAATGTGTACATCAGAGCCAACACATGCTATTGCAGGATAATGAATTTGCCAGGTACGGGTGGTAAATTCTATATTGGAATTCCAGGTAATACCTCCGTCACTGGAGCGCTTGTACAACAGCTTATTGTTTAAGAAAATTGATTCAAAATCTTCCCAAACAATATGTATGTAACTTCCGCTCGATGCAATATTCCATGAACTGGAAAGATCAGATGATGTAACATCACTTGTCAGTCTAAGATCGGGCTGCCACTGTGAAACAGATACAACTGTTGATAAAAAAAGGAATATAAACGGAGCTGTTAATTTTAACATAATTCCTCCCGGTATTTATAAAGTTTTTCATAGACAGACAATTGTTATTCACAATAATTACCCAATTCAATTGAAATTGACAAACCCAATATAACAATTATTTTATAAAAATCATCGTAAAATAAACAAGCATATCAAACAAAAAAAGTTCAAAAGAACGTTTTTTACATTATTAAAGGCCCCGTAAATTGCGTAAATAAAAAAAGCCACTCTGGTTTAGAGTGGCTTAGAAAAATTTATGAAATCCTTAAATCAGGATAATCTGTGGTTTATTTTGTAAATACCATCTTCTGAACTTCAACCATTTCTGGTGTTTTAATTCTGTAGAAGTATACTCCTGATGGAAGGTTAGCAGCATTGAAAGAAACCGCATGTTCGCCTTCAGCCTGGTTCTCATCAACTAAAACCACAACTTCACGGCCTAAGCGGTCATAAACTGTAATTTTAACGCTTGTAGAATTCTTTAATGTATAGTTAATTTTTGTTTCGGGGTTAAACGGGTTAGGATAGTTCCTTGCGGCGAAATATGATTCACCGTTATTCATATCTGTCTGAGCAGTTTCCTGCTTAAGCTCCTTGCTGTAACGCTCGGAGATCATTGCAACGCCTGTTTCAACCTGACTTGCGGCAAAATCTTTGCCTGTCTGGAATGAGAACTGGATACCTAAAGCTTCCATTTCTAACAATGAAAAATCATCATCTTTGCTTTTTGATACTATTTTGAATTCTGACTGATTTATGTTGAAATGAGCTTCTTTCCAACCTGAAAAATTCATGCTGAAAGGTTTTGATTCAAGCCTTGCATCAGTGTTCTCATCATACTTACCATCGTTATTCTTATCGAATAAAACCTGGATTGTTACGGTCATATCGTTGTTGATACCCTGTAACATAACTGAAAGTATGTTATTTTCAGCAACCTGAAGTTTTTCTTCTTTTCTGATTAAACCTGCGAACGAATTCGGTGTGATCTGCTTGTTTGATGAGGAGATTATACCGTAGCCGTTTTCGAGGTTATCCTCTTTATGAGAATATTTCATGGAAAGATCGCCGCCGGAATACCATCCGGGCATCGTGTGATCACCAAAGCTATCGATAACGTATAAGTTTGAATTTTGTGCAAGGACTGCTGAAGCTGAAAGCAAAACTGCAAAAACAGTAAATACAAATCTAGTAATGAATTTGATCATTAAATTACCCCCATGGTAAATTTTTTGAAAATGTTAATAAATGATAAGTATAACGGGTAAACTACTTAATCAGAGTCATTCTCTTTACAGAGGAATAGTCTCCGACTTGCAGTTTATAGAGGTAAATGCCTGCGGGCAGATCGTTAGCATCAAATGTAACTTCATAGTATCCGGCTGTTTGATAGCCGTCAACTAAAACCCGCACAGACTGTCCGACAAGATTAAAAACAGTTAATTTAACGTTGCCATCGGTCTTCAGATCATACGAAAGTTGTGTAGATGGGTTGAATGGATTGGGATAATTTTGATTGAGTTCGAACTTATCAGGATTACCCTTGAAATCCAACAGCTGTTCTTTATTATCGGCGCTCACTTTTAAAGTGCCGAAGACAAAGAATAGACTAAATAGTATTATGTAAACTTTCGTCATTTACTGGTTTTATCTCTAAAATACTTGTACAAAGTTAATTATAAATGTTTTTAATGTCAATACAACCTATACTGTAAACCCGTGATATTGAAATATGAGGAAAATGGCACATTTTCAGGCCATTTCCCTCAAAAAAAGTACTATTATTGTATTTTTAAAGCAACAATGCGTTCCTGTCCGGATTTATCAACTACCTTAAGCAGTATTGGATCCCCTGACTTCTTATCGCTAATTACATCAGTTAAGTCCTTAACATCGTTAATTTTTTTCTTATTTGCCTCAACTATTACCATTCCTTCGGCTAAACCGCGCAAAAATGACTCTGACATTCTTTCAACCGAGGTTACCACAACACCGCCTGAAATATTGTACTTTTCCTTAAGTGATGATGGCGCATCCTGAACAGCCATTCCGAGTGAATTTATGGAAGTTGAAGAAACTCCCTTGTTGCTCCCCTCTTCCTTGTTGTTATTGTTCATGGATGTCTGTTTCTCTTCTTCAGCCCTTGGCTTTAAAGTTACATCCTTCTCAATTGTTTTGCCATCCCTGAATACTGTAAGTTTTGCAATATCACCGGGGCGTTTGCTGTTGATGATAACCTGCAGTTCGTTTGAGGCATTAACTTCTTTGCCGTCAACTGAAAGTATTACATCCCCTGCCTGTAAGCCAGCTTCATCTCCGCCGCCGCCTTTTTGTACGCTCTGTACAAGTACGCCTTTGGCTTTATCCAAACCAAGACCCTTAGCCATTGTCTCATCAACCGTCTGAATCTGTACACCAATATAACCGCGTACTACTTTACCTGATTTTATCAGTTCCTGTGAAACTGATTTTACAATATTAACCGGAATAGCAAATCCATATCCCTGGTAATAACCGGTATTAGTCTTTATAGCACTGTTTATACCTATTAACTGACCGTTAACATCAACCAATGCGCCGCCGGAGTTACCCGGATTAATAGCTGCATCAGTCTGAATAAAATTCTCAATTGCATATCCGCCGCCATTGACACCGATATTTCTGCCCATTGCACTGACAATTCCAGCGGTAACAGTATAGTTAAGTCCAAGCGGATTACCTATTGCAAGAACCCACTCACCTACCTGCAGATTATCTGAATTGCCCATTGACATTACCGGCAGATCGTTAGCATCAATTTTAATTACTGCCAGATCTGTGTTTTCATCAAGTCCTATTACTTTCGCGTCAAATTCGCGTTTATCGGTAAGCACAACTTTGATGCCATGCTCGCCCGCGCCTTTAACAACGTGGTTATTTGTTACTATATAACCATCTTTGGAAATTATCACACCGGAACCGCTGCCCATTTGCGGACCCTGGTCAGGCATCTGACCATCGGGACCAAAGAAAAATTTGAACGGGTCATTCGGATCCTGCGGCTGCTGGTTATTTTCCGGCTGCTTCTGACCTGATTTCACTTCAATGTACACAACTGTAGGTGTTACAGTTTTGCTTATTTCAATGAACGCGTCATTTAAGCTTTTTACATTCGGGTTAACTGTTATAGGCGGTGTTGTGTTGAACTCCACCTGTGAATCAGAGTGTACAACTTTAACGCCGCTGAAATTAGCTATCAGCACAGCTCCGAAGATTATTGAAAGCAGCACGACGAATCCTGCTGCTATTATTGATTTTCTAGGCATATTATTTTTTTCTCCTTGTTTCGATTTTTAGAGTTTTGATTCTAAATAAATAGTAAGAATGGACTATAATTTTTTCCCCTGTTTGAATTAATTCTTAAAATAAATCCTGTGAATTAAAAACTTTTTTGGCGTTTGAAAAACCTGCGTATTCAAAATGATCGCGCATGTAATTTTCAAAGAACTTCTCCAGCGCAAACACCTGTTGCTTTGATATATTAAGGGACATCAACTGATTAAAGTTCCCTTCGCTCAATACTTCAAGCGTACTGTGATCACCTGCCGAAAACCTGTTTTCGTAAAAATATCTATTTTGCCCGTTAATTTCAACATTGCCGCCGGGAAGTTCACCCAGCCTTATATTGTAGCCAAGCAGGTTCAGCAATCTGAATTCAAAGTTAAATAACACATTTACATAGTTTTTAGTTGCACTCTCAAGTATCTGCAGAGAATCAGACAGTAAATTGTAAATATTTGTATTTTCCTGATATTCCGCGGTTGTTCTGTTAACCAACTCAACCATTCTGTAACCCATCTGCATTTTATCGTAATCATCGTAAATACTGTTCAATGTAATTAGATGCTCGGCACCCGAAATTAGATGCAGTGTGCGGGTCTCTTTATAATAGAACATTACATTTACCAGCGCCATTGATTGCAGCGCGCCACCCCAGCGTGTTTTGGAATTCCGGACACCCTTGGCAATACCCTTTAACTTACCGTGAGAATCAGTAAAAAATGTGACGATCTTGCTGGTTTCCCTGTAGTTATCACATTTTAGAATCACGGCTTTTGTTTTTACGATCGGCATTAATTCAGCGCGGCAGATTAATTATTAATATCTTCTTCATTTTCATTCATTCTTTGGGTTTGAATATAGCTTTGGAACATGTGTTTCAAGCTTCCGAAATTATACGGCGGGTAATGCACTTTGTATTCCGTTATAATAGCAGTAACAAGTTCGTGAGGCACAAGGTCAAACGCTGGATTCACAACACTGAAATTGGATGATGTTATTTTTTCGCCATGTACCTTTGTAACTTCATCAGCATCACGTTCTTCTATTTCAATATCCTTACCTTCAGCAATATCAAAATCAATTGTGCTGCCAGGTGCGGCAACGTAGAACGGAATTTTATGGAATGCGCAGTTTACAGCAAGCGAATAACTGCCTACTTTATTAACAACATCACCGTTGGATGCGATCCTATCAGCGCCAACAATAACGCAATCAATGACCTCATCTTTCATCAAATTCGCGGCCATGGAATCAATTATAACATCAAAATCAATTTTGTTTTCCGCAAGTTCATACGCTGTGAGCCTTGAGCCCTGAAGCAGCGGGCGGGTTTCATCAACATAAACAAACAATTCCTTACCCTGATCGCGGGCTGTATAGATTATTCCGAGCGCGGTACCTATTCCGCCGGTAGCTAGCTCACCGGCATTGCAGTGAGTAAGAATAGTCATCTTCTCGCCAATTAACTCCGAGCCGTTGACGCCAATGCGTTTGCACATTTCGGCATCTTCATCATAAATTGCGTCAGCTTCTCTTAACAGAAGGTCTTCAATTTCAATAAAATCTTTTTCAATGTTCTCTTCAAAAACCTTTACCATTCTATCCAGGGCATAGAAAAGATTTTTGGCTGTCGGGCGTGAGGTGCGAAGGGTTTCTGTTACCTTATAAAAATGAATCTCAAAATTTTTCCTGTTGTCGGTATCGTAATGGTGAACCCCCATTACAACACCATAAGCCGCGGCTATGCCGATAAGAGGCGCGCCTCTTATTTTGAGCTTCTGTATTGCCTCGGCAATATCCTTATAGCTTTTGGTCTTTTGATACTTCTCTTTAAGCGGAAGAAGTGTCTGGTCTAAGAAAATAAGCTCGTGTTTATTTGTATATTCAAGCTTATCTATCATTAGTTATATTTAAATTTACAATTCAGCAGGTTCAAATGTTGAAAACCTTGTGAATTCGTTGAACCTGTCTTTAATTTTAAGATGAGAAAGCTCTCTTGTTCCTTCGAGTGAGAATTTTTCTACGCAGAACGATGCAATCGTGCTCCCGAAAATAACAGCGCGCTTCATGTTCTCAAATGATATATCATCGGTCTTGGCAAGATATCCTATGAATCCGCCTGCAAAGCTATCGCCCGCGCCGGTAGGATCGTAAATTGATTCAAGCGGGTAAGCCGGTGCGCTGAAGAGCTCGTTTTCGTGGAAAAGCAAAGCGCCGTGCTCGCCTTTTTTGATAATTACTATCTTTGGACCCATGCCCTGTATTTTTTTAGCTGCTTTAAACAGATTGGCTTCCTTGGATATCTCTCGAGCTTCGGAATCGTTAATTATAAATACATTAATGTGTTTTAATACTTCAAGCAATTCATTGTATGCACCGTCAATCCAGAAATTCATCGTATCAGCAACAACCAGCTTTGGGTTCTGCATCTGCTCGTAAACTTTTTTCTGCAGTGCGGGGTGAATGTTGCCAAGGCAAAGGTACTGGCTTTTCCGGAAACTTTCAGGAACGATAGGATCAAAATCTGCGAATACGTTAAGCTCGGTAACAAGGCTCTCTCTTGTGTTGAGATCATAATCATATTTACCGTGCCAATGGAAAGTTTTTCCGTCTTCTTTTATCTGCAGACCCTCGAGGTCAATTTCCCGTTCTTCAAAATATTCCAGTTCCTTTTTCGGGAAGTCGCCGCCGACAACACCAACCAGCCTTACAGGCTGTGTGAAATAAGACGCTGCAACGGAAATAAAGGTTGCAGAACCACCAAGAGTTCTTTCAGCTTTCCCGAAGGGAGTTTCTATTGTATCAAGCGCAAGTGAGCCAACTACCAGTAATGACATTAATTCTCCTTAATTTTTATGAGCTATCCCTTAATTACAAAGGGAAAATCTGTATTCTGCAAAAATAGCATTCAGTTTAATGAAATGAAAGAAATTAATTTTTGCCGTAAATGTGATTGATTTATGAGGATTTAACCGTTAATTTTGTATTAAGTAATAAGGAGGTCCTTTGCCTAAAATATTATTAACAATAGCCCTGATATTTGGAATTAATAGTGTATTATTTTCCCAAAGCGGATGGATATGGCAGAATCCTTTGCCGCAGGGAAACAATATGAGTAATCTTCAGTTTGTTAATTCAACAACTGCGTATGCAATGTGTTTTAACAGCGTAATGAAATCAACCAACACAGGAAGTAACTGGAGCATTTATTATACAAATCATAGCCAGAACAATACATCACTTCAATTCATTAATGAAACAACAGGATTTATTGTAAGTGATTCGGGTATTGTTCTAAAAACAGTCAACGGCGGAGTGGACTGGAATAATGTTTATGACTTTCATGAAGCTAAATTTCATAAGATATACTTTAGCGATGTTAATACAGGTTACCTTTTAAGATATAATAATTATTATTCCGGATTTGGAACATTACTTTATAGAACAACTAACAGCGGGATAAGCTGGAACGTCATCTTGAATGATACTACAGTAACACTGAATGATGTTAAATTTACCAGCGTACAAAATGGTTATTTTGCCGGATACTTTGGTAATTATAGTCATAATTTCAGGTATGCCAAAATACTCAAAACCACAAATGGTGGTCTTAGTATCGATTCAGTAAATACAGGATTCTTCGGTTTAGTTACCGGTTTAGATATAAAAAATAATATTGTTTTTGTATATGGAGGAACAGGATTACCTTATGTAAGCGGAATATTATATTCAACAAATGATGGAATAAGCTGGATTCCATCCGACTTACATAAAACTGTAAAAGATTTTTCGTATGTTGATTCGGGCAATTTATTTGCATCTGTTTCTACCGGTGGGAGCGGTTTACCATTCTATAAATCTACAAATAATGGTGCTAACTGGAGTAATATAGGAAGTGATATAAAATCATATGAAATTGAATTCATAAACCCAACAACCGGGATAAGTGTTGGAAGTAACGGTCAGGTTCACAGAACAACAAACTCCGGTGTTAATTGGATAAGGACAACAACTACTATTTTTGATAGTTATTTCTGGTCAGTTGAATTTGTTAACAGTACAACCGGTTTTGCCGGAGGTTCAAACTCATTGTTGAAAACAACGAATGGTGGAAATAACTGGGTTTTGATACCGCGGATTCCGGGAGATCAGATTGAATTTACAGATGTTAATACCGGGTACGCAGCAAATGTTGACACAATGTATAAAACTACAAACTGCGGTTTAAACTGGATTAACTTAAATTATGGGCTGCCCGGACAAATAAATGAAATTCATTTTATAAATAATAATACCGGATTTTATATTGGCAAATACAACATACTCAAAAAAACTACTGACGGCGGTAATTCATGGACTCAGATTACCGGCTATGGTGGTTATTACCAAGAGTGTATGTTTTTTTATAATGAATCATTGGGATTTATTGGCAGAGAAGATTATAATCTGGGCTGGGGAATCAGCCGAACAACTAACGGAGGATTGAACTGGGATTTTCAACAAGTTCCAGAATATGATAATTATATATGGGATATTTTTTTTATTAATGAGTATACTGGATTTTATACAACTTCAAACCGAATATTTAAAACAACAAATTCCGGCAATAGTTGGTATATTATTTGCGAGGGGCTAACTTTCTATGACATAATGTCAATCCAGTTTTTAGATGAAGATATCGGATATGCATCAGCATCTGGCGGTAAAGTTTTAAAAACTGCTGATGGCGGGAGTACATGGAAAATACATAATTCAATTTCTAATTATTTATTTTATGATATGTATTTTACTGATATTAACACGGGATATTTTGTAAGTTTCGATGGCGTTATCGTAAAAACTACCAATGGCTGCGGCGATCCAATCGGCATTGAACCCATAAGCAGCAAAATTCCGGAAAGTTTTGAGCTGTACCAAAATTATCCAAACCCGTTTAATCCAGTAACGACTATAAGGTTTTCAATTCCCAATAATATTATTGGCAGGAATGAACTCACATCATTAAAGATTTTTGATATACTTGGCAAAGAAATAGCCATGCCGGTTAGTGAGATTCTAACACCCG
>JABFSP010000208.1 GCA_013140565.1 Ignavibacteria bacterium | reverse complement strand
TTCATGCACTTTATCAAGTCCCCGGCTTAAGCCTGCATTGTTCACAAGTATATCAATATCCCGCCATTTAACCGGCAGGGATTTTACAGCCTTGGCTACTTCATTTTTCTTCCGCACATCAAGTGTTATAGTCAGAACTTCAGTCTTGAATTTTTTCTTCAATTCATTTGCGGTTTCTTTCAGCTTTGCTGATCTTCTTGCCGCTATTATCAGCCTTGATCCTTTTTTCGCAAAAGCTTCGGCAATTGCTTTTCCAAATCCGCTTGATGCGCCGGTAATGAGCACTGTTTTATTCTTCATATTAGTCATAATTTACAAAAATAACGATATTAATTATTCAATAATATGTAATTTGGCCGATTATTTTTGTGAAAATAGCGTAAATTTGAACATTTTGGTGTTTTGAGTGAGTTAACTGGCCGATGTTTTGGACGGTTATCCGGTTTGTTAAAAGGTCAGAAAATTAAGTAGTTTTATTTTATTACAGGTAATTCTATAAAATTTACTTATATTACTAAACGTCTACTTTCATTCCTATGACTTATATCATCCAAAATTATGAGCAGTATCATTCACAGAAATTATGGCAATAATTATATTTACATTAAGAAAAAAAGTTTTTTAGAAGGAACCGGCATTTGGAACAAATGATGATATCTGAGCTCAGCAAACAAAAAGCTTTGCTGAGAGAAAAGATAAAGAAAAACACAGGGCTCCAGTATTTACAGATAGAAAATATCCTTGGTGATGTTGATATATGCCTTGGCACTATTATGAAGCTGATGAAAGACGGGAAAAATGCCCATGAAAAATTCTTTTCTGATATTATCCTGAATTCAATAGATGCGATAATTGGTCTGGATACAAACTACCGCGTATTTTTGTGGAATAACGGTGCGGAAAAACTTTTTGGTTACAAAAAAGATGAAGTTATGGGCAGGGAATTTGATTTTCTGATCCCTGAAAACCTGCTTCAAAAAGGTGAAAAGAAATTTTTGATAGATGAAGTTTCGCGTAACGGTTTTTTAGCTAATTATGAAAGTGAAAGGATAACTAAATCAGGACAGATCATTAATGTCAGTATTTCCAGGTTTGCTATTTACGATGAAAATGATAAGAACACTATTGGTTCTGTAGGGATATTAAGGGATATCACTACGGTCAAGCAGCTTCAAAAAGAGCTGAGAGAAAAAGAAAATCTTGCTCTTATCGGCGAAGTTGTATCGAGTATTGCTCATAGTCTTTCAAATCCGCTTAATATTATTTCAGGTAACGCAGATTACCTTTTGCTGAATAAAAAATCCGATGAGCCTGAATACGAAGAATTAAAAACTATTGTCGAAGAAACTACCAGGATAACAAAATCTTTAAGGGGATTGTTGAATTTTTCAAGACCGCTTGTAGTTGAAAAAACTAAAACTGATATAAATAAACTGGTTGAGGAAATTGTTTCAAAATCAAAATATACCATTGGCAAAAAAAATATTATAATAAAAAAATCACTTGATAAAGATCTGCCGCAGGTTAAAGTTGATAAAGCGCAAATTGAGGAAGTAATTACTAACCTGGTTGTAAATGCCGTTCAGGCTTTTACCGGACGTGGTGAAATAATAATTAAAACAAAAACAAATTCTAATTCTGTTTACATTGAAGTTTCAGATGACGGATCCGGAATACCAAAGGAGAACCTTGAGAAAATATTCAGACCGTTCTTCTCATCCAAAGGTTATGGCAAAGGCACAGGACTGGGACTATCAATTGTAAAACGAATCATTAACGAGCATGGCGGCAGTATTAATGTTAAGTCGCAGGTTGGTAAGGGCACCATTTTTACAATATCGCTCCCTATAAAATAAGTTTTTTAACAAATTAAATACTCCTGTATTAATTCAAAGCCATCAATTAAAATTGATGGCTTTTTGTTTTAAGCAGTTCAGTTACATTCTATAAAAAAACCTGCAGTAAAAACTGCAGGTTTGGGGTTCAACTAAAAAGAGAAACAAGTGAAACTAAACTTCTATTTTACAAGTATCATTTTCTTTGTTGTGGTGTTTCCGCCAACATTTATCTTCATTAAATAAATTCCGCTGTTAACGTTTGAACCTGAATTAGTTATCGCATTCCATGTGAATGTATGATCTCCGGAATTCATAGTTCTGTTTGCCAGTGTGTAGATCTCTGCTCCGCTGATATCATATATCCTGATATTCACATCTGTTTGTTTTGCCAGGCTGATATCAATGCTTGTTGAAGGATTGAACGGATTTGGATAATTTTCACTGATCTTATATTCAGCGGGAGAAATATTAGGCTCTATACCAACAGTGCTTCGTACTATTATTCTTTTGCTAACTGCATTATTCCATGCATCACCGCCTGTATTGCTCTGATTATTTGTTCCTATTCCAACTGCCCACAATGTATCTGTGCCGCCCGTACCGGGTGCTGTATAATTGAAATTGATAGTTGCAGTTCCGTTTGTCATGGGGATATTCGCGTTGTGTGTCAGCTCGCCTGATGCCAGGTGAGTGGTATTCGAAACTACTCCTAAAACTCCTAACCTTGTCGCAATATCAAGACCCATACCTGTCTTTCCGGCATTAGTGACGGCTAAAGTGTACTGCTGTGTCTGACCGGTATTAACAGTATCAGGTCCGGTGATAGTTACGGTGACTCCGGTGTTGATTGAACCGTGGCATGAACATCCGGATGTACTGGTTTTTAATGTTCTCCCTGTCCTGCCATCTTCATCACCAAACAAAAAAACTGATGATGCGAAGAAAATAATGATTAAAGCCGCGAAGAATTTTTTGCTGAGAATGATTGATTTCATAATGATACGCCTTTCAAATAAATTTAGAGATATGTTTTATTTTACCTCTAATATCCGTTACAAATTTAAATATTAGAAATACTTTTTCAAATGATTTTACTTAGCTAAATAACGGGAAAAATATGATTTTAGTCGTTTTGTAATTGCTAATGACAACAATATATACACTTAGAGTTTTTCTAACCGGAAGGCGGTAAAATTATAACGCTTATAATAGAAAACCCCCGCCTTTTAAGCGGGGGTTTCTAAGTCATCTGGGTTTTATCTCAATTAACTATTTCTCAACAAACCAGACGCAAATCGTAAGAGCTCTAAAGTAAGCTATTCGCTTCTGTATTTGAAAGGATTATTTCAGCATTATCATTTTCTTTACGTCAGTATAGCCGCCGGCTACTATCTTATAGAAGTAAACACCGCTTGCTACCTGGCTATTCATTGAATTTGTTCCGTTCCAGTCAACTTCATATTTACCTGCTGAGTATTTTTCTTTCGCAAGCACTTTTACTACTCTGCCCATAATATCAAACACTACTATCTGTACATCGCTTTCCTTTGGCAGCGAGAACTTAAATCTCGTTGTCGGGTTGAACGGGTTCGGATAGTTCTGTGTTAATTCAAATCTTTCAGGTACTTCATATGAAATTGTTGTTATACCTATGAGAGCATTCCTTGATGCTACCAAAGCATCAATAACGTATTTTGCGTTATGCATACCAAATTCAGAACCGTCTCTTATAGAGAGATAGTTAATGTATGCTTTTCTTAAAGTAACGTTATTTGAATCTGCAGCTATCAATTGCCATGCAACTGAATCAACACCAACCGGAGGAAGCTGGATAGCAAGTCTGGTTAAACATCCTGCAACTTCAAGTCTCCAAGCTTCAGTTGTTCCGTCTGCATCGTAGTCAGCGTCAGCTATGAACTGGTCAAATCTTGTTTTACCAAAATGACAGCTCTGGCATGCTTTTAAATGATCGTAATCGGTAGCTTCATTATGTAAGAATAATGCATGCCCTCCAACTTTATCTCTGTTCGCAGCTGCTGTATCTGTTGGAGCCATATGACATGTTACGCATGCATTCTGCAGGAATGAGAAATGCTGTGTTGATCTGTATGGCGCTCCGCCAAATGTTGCGAGGTTCTGTCCTAAATATATATCAGCCTGTGAATTGTGATGAGGTCCCCAGGTTGAGCTGGTTACTCTTGTATTTACGTATGTTGATGTATTTCTTCTTGATTTATGGCAATCCATACATGTTGCGCCGGTACCTACACCTGTGTAATGATAACCGTTTGCAAGTGTGTCGCTGCCTGCAGGTCTGTTCCTCAAATTTGCAACATTACTGTTTCCATGAGGGTCATGGCAGGTTGCGCATGATACCATTTCGTGTTTTGAGCGCGGATAACCGTTGGTGTTTGTTCCAATGCCTTTTGTGAAGTTTACATAACCCTGACCGTCATGGCATCTGATACAGTTTCCAAGGTCGTTCGTTCCGTTATTGTTCTGTGCAAATGATGAGCTCCAGACAACGTTTGAGTGTTTTGCATTTTTCCATTGTGTGAAAATAGGTGCATTGGGCGGTGAATCATGGCACTGTGCGCAAACGCCTTCATTAACTGATTTCATCATTTTGGTTGTATCGCCGCCGGCAAAAACGTGTTCACTTCCCGGTCCATGACAACTTTCGCATCCAACACCTGCAAAAGGCGCTAATGTGGGGAACCTGTTTTTAATTGTATCCCAGTTACCCGGTTTTGGCGGGGAGTATGAACTCCAGTTCCATCCAAGATCTCTTGCTTTATCATCAAATCCGTTGTTACTTGCAACTATATTGTGGTCATAACCCATTGTATGGCATTTAAAACATGAAGGTCCAAAACCTGAATTCAATGTGGATATACCTGTTTTAAATGATGTAGCGTGACCGGTAACTTTCCACCTGTTAAATATATCCTGAAATTGCGGTGTTGTTCCGTGGCAGCTCATACAGTTGGGGAATGCTGCGGGTATGTTATCAAATCCGCCTGTTCCTACAAATGTTGATGCATGAACCGTTACCGTTGTATCTTTAGAACCTGTTGATGTAGTAACTGATACCTGAACCTGGTATGTACCGGTCAGGTCAGCTTTAAATTTCTGCCATGTCGGTAAACCTGTTAGACCGGCCAGTGTTGCTGTTGAGCCTGCCGGTTTAACTAACATTGTCCATGTAGCAGTTTGTATTACCGCGGTATCTCCAAAGTTCCATGCTCTTAAATAAACATAAGTTCCTTTGGCAACAGATCTTAATCCGCTGGCAACAGTTGAATCTTGTGTGAATGCAGAATTCGTAGCAAGCATTTGAGGAGTTACGTACTCTGTAACTATTTTAACCCTCGGTGCTGCGATTACCAATCCGGCGCATAGAACCATAAAAAGTAAGAAAGTCCCTGTCCGTTTCATTATGTATCCTCCTAAATTATTGGTGTAATATTTATTATTTTTTGACATTTTTGTTCAATTTCTATCTATTATATACTCAAATAGCGTGCCAAATTATATGTGGATAAACACTATGTTTCTCAAAGATTTTAAAAGACATGGGGCTAAATTACACACCACTTGCTGAAATTTTGCTGAAATTGAGGTTATTCATGATATTGGTCAATAATGAACATGATTTTTATCATAATATGATATGATAAACATATTTATATTTGTAGTGTAAATTAATGTAATTGTAAAATATTTATTAGCCCGGAGAAACGTAAAATAACACAGGATATTAAAATACTTATTGTTGATGATGAGATAAATTCTACCATACTTCTTAAAAAAGTACTCGAGAAGAAAGGATTCAGCTCCATATCCGAAAATGACTCAAAAGCAGCGCTTGTTATGGTTGAAAATGATGAATTTGATATTGTAATATCAGACCTTCAGATGCCGGATGTTTCGGGTCTGGATCTGCTTAAAGCAAAAAAGGATGATACACTCTTCATCATGATAACCGGGTTTGGTTCAATTGATTCCGCAGTGGAAGCAATGAAACTTGGAGCATTTGATTACATTGGCAAGCCATTTAACCTTGAGGAGTTTATTATAAAATTTGATAAAGCAATTGAAAATATAGAGCTGAATAAAAAAGTTGCCAATCTTCGCTCACTGGTTGATGATTCCTCATCATTCAGCAGCATAATAGGCAAAAGCCGCAAGATGCTGCATGTGTTTGATATGATAAAGAATATTGCCAGGACTGATGCTAATGTTTTGATAGAAGGGCAAAGCGGAACCGGCAAAGAACTGGTTGCAAGGGCTATTCACCATAACAGCACACGGGGAGAAGGACCATTTATTGCGATTAACTGCAGTGCGATACCCGATAATTTACTGGAGAGCGAACTCTTCGGTCATACAAAGGGCGCCTACACCGGAGCCATTGACGCGCAAAAAGGGGTGTTTGAGCTTGCGCACGGCGGCACTCTGCTGCTTGATGAAATTGCCGAGATGCCCTTTAACCTGCAGTCAAAATTACTGCGCGTAATTGAAACATGGGAAATTAAACCGCTTGGAAGCGATAAAGTTAAGAAGGTTGATGTAAGGCTCTTAAGTGCTACAAACCGCAACATCAAGGAAATGATAGATGAAAAAAAATTCCGTGAAGATCTTTTTTACCGTATAGCTACAGTTTCAATAACGTTACCTCCGCTTGATGAGAGAAAAGATGATATCGCGCTTCTGGCTGATCATTTTGTAAAGAAAATTTCCGCGAAGATGAACAAACAATTTGCCCTGAAAGGTGATGCCATTGAAGTGCTGACGCACCACCACTGGCAGGGGAATGTAAGGGAGCTTGAAAGCGTGATCGAGCGAGCGCTCATTTCTTCTGATACCGATATGCTTGGCAGGCATAATTTCAGGTTCCTGGTATCGAACGGTAACGATGAAGAAAATATTGCAATGGGCGGCAACATGGAATTAAAAGATATGGAAAAAGTGCATATCCGCAAAGTGCTTGAAGAGAACGGCTGGAACAAGCTGCAGGCTGCAAAGATTCTCGGCATCGACCGCAAAACCCTTTACAAGAAGATTAAAGAATATGAATTGGAATAAAATACTCATCGGATGACTTAGAGTCATCCGATGAGTGAAAAATGATTGTTTAATTTACTTTCTCAAATCAACATTATACATTACCCATGCCTTCATGCCAAGGAGCATTTCTTTCCAGCCGGCGTTATTCATAAGTGAGCTGTTTATTCCCGCTTCATCATCTTTCCATCCTTCTTCTGTCACCGAGACCCTTGTTTTGCCGTCAACTTCTTCAAAGATAAATAATGCGTGCACGTCATAATCGACTTTGTAACCCGGCCATGTGAACGCAACGCGTTTATTCTCTTCAAATTCCGTGATAACAATCTCAGCTTTATGCTCACCCCATGACCAGGTGATTTTATCGCCAACAGCCTTTATTGGCGCGCTTGCAGCGCTTACAAAATATTTGCTGATCGTTTCTTTATCGGTAAACGCCCTGAATACTTCTGCGATTGGTTTATCGATTCTTACTGCTACTTGAAATTTAATTTTTTCCATTTGGTTTTTCTCCATATTGTTTTTGAAATTAATGAGATAGCTGCTCCATCCCGCTTCGTATTTTTTTACCCATCTTTCGTAAATTTCCTGGATGGGGAGCGGGTTTATGTAATTCCACCTGTTTTTGCCTTCACGCTTAATAATAATCAGGTCAGCGTTATACAGAATGTTCAGATGTTTCATTACGGCGTACCTTGTAAGCTTTTTAAAATGCCTGCAAAGCTCGCCGGTAGTTTTTTCTTTTTCGCGCAGCAGGTCAAGTATCTTCCTGCGCGTCTTATCCGATAAAGCTTTCCATACAAGTTCCATACATTTTACATGTTACTATTTGGTAACATGTAAAAATAGTAAATCAAGTTTCAATTGTCAATAGCAAAGTGGAATTAATCCCATAAAATATCAGGAAATGAGTAAATAATTATCCCCATTCATTCCCCTCAAAAACCGTTGATTTTGTAGATATTTTCTACATTACGCTCACAATTGTTTAAATTTGTGCAATAAATAAACAATTTTATGGCACGTAATTTGTATGTAATTATAGTATAGTTATTAACATATGGATAATTTTAAAGTACATATACTAAGTATAAAACCGGAGATCTGTCAGCTGATCAGGAAAACACTTGATCCGGGACAGTATAATATCAGCTGTACCAGCGGCGAAAATATCAACGAGGAATTTATAAAAGCATTTAATAATGAAGTAAATTGCCTTATTATTGATAAAGATATTGATGCAGAGCTTAAGAACAGGATCAAACAGAAATTCAGCTCAATTTCAATAATCTGTCTACCCTCACTCGGTGCAGAATACAACGAAACAAACGGCGTTAAATATATGTCAGAACCTTTTAAACTGAGCGAATTAAAAAAGGCAGTTGAAGAGATATTTGAAAAGATAAAAAAGTCTGAAAACTGAATTATCGTAAAGCGGGTTACACGTATTTTTCAGGATATAAATTGAAAATGAAAAGCTACCATAAAAATATTTTACTTGTCTTTTTGCCGGTTCTGCTGGTAAGCGGACTTTTGATATTTGCCGATAGCTATTCAAGGATAAGTACAGCAAGTACGGATGTTTGCCTATCCTGCCATGAAGATAAAGATCTTACCATGGATAAGGGCGGCAAAAAAGTTTCGCTATTTGTAAATCCTGAAGGATACAAAAAATCCGTTCATAATGTTGCTGAGTGTGAAGATTGCCATGAGAATTATAATCCCGATGAACTGCCGCACTCAAAATCACCGCAGCCTGTTAACTGCATCAGCTGCCATAAAGAAGCAAAGAATATCGAAACCAATGTTCACGCAAAAGTAAAATGTTATGATTGTCACACCAAGCACGATATAAAACCGGCAAAGGAATTTGCCAAAGACCAGTCCAAAAACTGCATAAGCTGCCACAAGAAACAGAACATACAGCATTATTCAGAAAGTGTACACGCGAAGAATAATGTTACATGTGAAAGTTGCCATGGCGGCGGACACGTTGTTAAGAAAATATCAAAACAGGAAGTAGCTTCAACTTGCGGTAAATGCCACGGCGATCATCAGAAGAATTTTAATAACAGCATTCACATGCAGGTTATGAATAAGGGCAATAAAAATGCTCCAACCTGCACAGATTGCCACGGGTCACACAAAATTATCCGCGGAAAAATATCGGTTGAATCGCAGGCCTGCTTAGAGTGCCACCTGGATGAAAAGAAGTTCCCCGGTGATGAAAAGGGTTCGGCTAAATTTGTTCAGCATTACAAAACAAGTATTCACGCTTCTGTTGAAAAAGAGGGACTGCTTGAAGCGGCCGGTTGTGTTGATTGCCACGGTAACCACATGATACAGGAACCGGGGAACCCCAAAGCATCCACAAACCGCGCAAGGCTGATTGAAACCTGCGGTAAGTGCCACAAGGAAACAGTTGAACATTTTAAGAAATCCAAACACGGGCAGGAGCTTTCAAAAGGTAACGATAAAGCGCCAACATGTACTGATTGTCACGGGGAGCACGATATACAGTCAACTTTGCTTTCAAATGATTTCTCGAAGCTGAACTTAACTGATAAGTGTTTAAGCTGCCATAAAGATGGCAAGATACCGCATAAGAATTATAAAGGCGAAGAAGAGCTGATCACCGGATACCAGAACAGTGTGCATTACAAAGCATTAAAGGATGGCAACTATGATGCGCCAACATGTTACCAGTGCCATGGCGCGCATGAAATGGAAAGCACTGATAATCCGGATAGCAAAATAAGCAAGAAGAATATTGCAAATACCTGCGGTCAGTCAGGCTGCCACATAAGCCAGCTTACTGATTTCAAGGGAAGCATTCACGAAATTGGTGTTGGCAAAGATAACAAAGACGCGCCAACCTGTAATAACTGCCACGGGAATCATGGTATTGTTACCAAAAATATTGAAAATAAACTTGAAAAATCACGTGACATAGTGACATTATGTTCAAACTGCCATAGCTCTGTTGAGCTTGTTGAAAGAAATGACCTGCCAACACAGGTATCAGAAACTTTCAGCGAAAGTTTCCATGGACTGGCAATAAGGGGCGGCGGAAAAGAAGCAGCAAACTGCGAAAGCTGCCACGGCAATCATAATGTAAGACCATCAACAGATTCACTTTCTACAATTAACAAAAGGAACCTTCCGCAGACTTGCGGTAAGTGTCACCCCGGGGCAACGGAAGTTTTATTCACAAAAAAAATACATTTAACCAACCCCGAAGAAGATTCACCCATGGTATTTTGGATAACACGGTTTTACATGTTCATGATCTTCGGTTTAATTGGTTTTATGGTGTTTCACAACGTGCTGGATTATATCAGGAAACGCCAGCACAAAAAACATTCAAACAGCGCTAAGCATAGTAGTACTAAGAAAAAATGAGCACACAGGGAAAATTTGAAGATATAAAGTATTTACGTATGAGCAAGAGCGAAAGGATCCAGCATTTCCTTTTGTTCACAAGTTTTATAACGCTCATACTCACAGGTTTCGGACTTAAATTCCCTGAAGCGTTTTGGGTAAAATGGATCGTCTATATTATTGGAGATAACGCCTTCGAGGCTCGTGGAGTTGTGCACAGAGTGGCGTCAGTTGTCATGATAGCAGCGTCATTATATCATTTGTATTATATATTATTTACCGAAAGGGGGAAACAGCTTGTAAGGGATTTCCTTCCGTGTAAACAGGACCTCTTCGATTTTAAGGATTCAATGCTTTATCTCATCGGTAAATCGGATGTTAAGCCGAAGCTTGGCAGATTCAGCTACATCGAAAAAATGGAATACTGGGCAGTTGTTTGGGGTACGGTTATTATGGGAGCTACTGGATTCATTCTCTGGTTCGAAAATACGTTCTTAAAAATTGTAGGTACAACAGGAATGGATATATCAACAGCAATCCATTATTACGAAGCAATACTTGCATCACTTGCAATACTGGTTTGGCATTTTTACTTTATATTCCTTAATCCCGATGTTGCTCCAATGAATAAAGCATGGTCAAAAGGCTATCTAACCCGCGAGCAGATGGAACATGAGCATCCCCTTGAGCTTGAAGAGCTTGACCGTAAAATGCAGGCAGAAAAAGAAGAAGCCGAAAAAGAAGCTTCGGCGATGAAAAGATTTGAAGAAGAAAAAAAGGCTATCGCCGCAGAAGCAGAAAAAGAAAACACATTAATTGAAAATTTAGCAGCAGAAAAAACAGGCGTATCAAAAAATATTAAAGTTAAAAAAGATCCGATAAAGAAAAAAA
>JABFSP010000168.1 GCA_013140565.1 Ignavibacteria bacterium | reverse complement strand
CGTCAAACGTGAAACTCATAGTTTATGATATACAGGGAAAACAAAAAACAGAGCTTGTAAATCAAAAACAGACGGCGGGAACATATGAAGTGGATTTTTCAGGAAGTAACTATTCATCAGGAGTATATTTTTATAAATTAATTGTAAATTCTGGAAAGGAGGTATTTACTGACACAAAAAAGATGGTTTTAATTAAATAACTAATAACAAATATCAAATACCATCATTATTAAGTATTACTCCCCCGTTGTTGGTGTTGCATGACTTGTCTTTAAGTTCACCAACAACTGTAAATAAAAAAAACCGCCTCATAACATGAGACGGCTTATAATTCAAAATCAAAATTTATCTCTTACAAATATTTATTTATCAAACTCAAAAAATCAGCTTTACTTCTGGATCCCATTATAGCCTCAACAACCTTGCCGTTCTTATCAATTATGTACGTCTGAGGCACAACATTCTGGTTCTGCCCTGCTGATGTCATGTACTTTGCAACAAGCTCGTTTGGTTCAAATACAACCGTGTATGAAAGGTTATTTGATTTAAGAAAATTATTCAGTACTTCCTGGTTATCATCCACTGATACGCCAATCATCTTGAAATCCTTATCCTTCAGCTCAGTTGAAAGTGTTGAAAGGTCAGGAAGTTCTTTCCTGCACGGCGGGCACCATGTTGCCCAGAAGTTTAGTAAAATTACTTTACCTTTATAATCACTAAGCTTCATTTCTTTGCCGTTCTCATCCCACTTAAAATCAACCATTTCATTTTTGGTAACATCTTTATCAACATCCTTCACAACAAATGAACTGCCGGATGCAGGTTTGGTATCTTGTTTTTGCTGCTGTGTATTCTGCTTATTATCCTGCGGCTTAACATCAGTCTTCTCTGTAGTTTTAGAGCAATTGAATGATACCGCTGCCGCTAATATTAATACTAAAAATAACCTGTACATTACAATATTTATTTTTTATTGAGGAATTTGTTATTTATTAAATCTTGTGAAAGTCGCGTACATTTCTTTCTTAGGCATCGTTGTCATGGAAGCACACACATTGTTTTCTTTGTACCAAAGCGTCATAGTGCAGTCGTTTTCATCAACTTCATCACACATGTAGTACTGCGCCTTTGATATCTCTTTCTGCACGTCATCCGGCAGATCAACGCTCTTTTTATTTAACGCTGAAATTGGTACCTGCATAATATATAACATAGAGCCATCACTGTTTTCATATATAATATGAGCCATTTCCTGTCCTTTATACTCATTGCAAACCACGCCTGCTATCTGGTAATTTTCAATTACGGGAATGTACGGATCGAAGTGCGCTTTTTCCATCACGTATTTCTCAACTTCGGCAGCATTGCTTGATTTAAGCTGCGGCTTAACATCTCCTTTTAATACTTTATGGAAGCTGTTAACTGCCTGCACCATTAAGCTTGATTCAGTGCCGGTAAGTATATACGGATTGCGTGTTTTCTTTCCGCCTGAAAATACAACGAGTCCCCCGATAATTACAAATGCCAGAACGGCAAATGCATACCTTGGAACGCCGATGAATTTTTCGGTGAAAGATTCTTTTAATGATTGCCAGAATGAGGGATATTCAGCTTCAGCCGCGGCTGTTATACCGTGATTAACTGAAACTGTACTGTATTTTTTTTTAGAATCAGCTATCATGTTATCAATTGATAACATCACTTTCTGATATGTTGCTTGTGGAAGCTCCGCTTCAGGTAACCTTGATCTTAATAACTCTTTTGTAAGAACTTCCGCTTTGTATTTAGCACTAAGCTTCTGGTCTTTGCTTAAAAGGTCTTCTATTTGTTTCTTTGTTTCAGGATCTGTGATTTGGTTATCTGCATAAGATGAAATTAATTCATCTATGTTAAAAGTAGTAGTATTTAGACCCATAGGCATAATATTTGATGGTTTTTTATAATAACAATTTTCTCCTCATTAGATCCGGTTTAACCCTTAAATGAATGCAGGTGTATGAGACCTACGCCATTGATTCAACCGAATAACCCCTGGACTTTGCATAGTCCTGAAGCTTTTTCTGTAATATTTTTCTTCCTCTGTGAAGGCGGCTTCTTACTGTACCTATCGGTACATCAAGGAACTCAGCTATTTCTTCATAGCTTAATCCTTCAAGGTCACACAGTATTACAACCGTTTTATAATCATCCTGCAGTGAGTTAAGAGCATTCATTAATTCATCATCAAGCAGGTTCGAGAACACCTTGTGTTCAAGATCGTTCGGATCAACTACATCGTCTCTTATTGAGTCGTAAAAGTTCTGTACATCTTCATAATCAACTTTTGATGGCTCTTTTTTAGTCTTGCGGTACTTGTTGATATAACAATTCTTCATTATCCTGAACAGCCATGCTTTGCAGTTAGTTCCCCGCTCAAACTTGTGGAAAAACCTGAACGCGCGCATATAGGTATCCTGTACCAGGTCATCAGCCTCAAGCTGGTCACCCGACATACGAAGTGCATAATTATACAGTATTTTCATGTGAGGAATTGCCTCGGCTTCAAAGTCCTTTTTACGGGCATCAAGCTCAGCCGGACTTAATTTATCCAGCGGGTTATCTTCACCCATTGATTCATCAGCATCAATATCCTCATCATTTACGGGCAGATTTTCGGGCTCTGGTAAGTTCTGTGTTGTATTAATATCTTTCTCGTGTTTTGAGTTATCTTTTTTCAACAATTTCCCTTATTTTTAGTTCATTAAATTAAGCAATTTAATGCACTATTTCAAGTTGTCAAATTTCCGTTAACTTACTTAAAATAGTTACTTCATAATATGATAAAATTTTCCTCAATTTGGTGTAAATATTTGTAAAATTGATAAAATAATTACTCCAAATAGCTAACGCTTGTTAGGCAAGAAACATATCTGAAATTTCCAAGTTAAATGCTGTAACAACTATATATACGTAATATGAAGACATTTATTTTATATCTGCTTTTAGTGTTTTTTGTTTCGGATTGCCGCCCGGCGAACTCTCCTTTGTTAATTGATAAACCTTCTGTGCCAGTCACCGGATCTGACAGTGTGAATATCAGCTTTACCGCCCGGATAAACGAGCTCAAAGGCGCGCTGAGTGATGATTTTATCGTTAAGGAACATTCATATTTTGTCATTGCCAGTAATCTGAGTGAAAC
>JABFSP010000297.1 GCA_013140565.1 Ignavibacteria bacterium | reverse complement strand
TTATAGGAGACTATTTATACAATGGCTAAAACCAAAAAAGAAAAAGAACCGAAAATTAAAATAAAAAAAGCCAAGAAGGGTGATTTCGATAAAATAATTGACCTTGTAAAAGAACTGGCTGCATTTGAAAAACTCGAAGGTCCGGATGAAATTGCTGCAAGAAGACTTTACAAGGATACTTTCGGCAAAAAGCGGCTTATTAATATGCTTGTTGCAAAAGAAGGTAAAGATATACTTGGATATGCAATTTATTTTGAATCTTATTCTTCCTTTCTTGCAAAAAAAACTTTGTTCCTTGAAGATATCTTCATAACTCAAAGCAAGCGTAATACAGGTATCGGCAAATTATTCTTTGATAGACTAATTGAAGTTGCAAATGACATGGGCTGCGGAAGAGTTGAGTGGGCAGTACTCGACTGGAACATTGACGCAATTGCTTTCTATAATAAAATAGGCGCAACACCGCTTTCGAACTGGGAATATTACAGGCTGACTTTATAATAATTCAATTTCTTTATAATCATCCCATTTTTCAACTGCCATTTTAATTTCAATTGATCATTTGAGCAGCGATCATAAAATAATTTTATTTGACGGAGTATGCAATTTATGCAATGGCTCCGTCAATTTTTTCATCACCCGTGACAAAAAAGATATCTTCCGCTTCGCCGCCTTACAATCTGATGTTGGCATTGAACTTCAGAAAAAACTGAAAATAGATCACGAAAACATTGAGTCGTTTATACTTATTGACGGAAATAATTATTACAAAAAATCCACCGCTGCATTAAGAGTAGCAGTTATGCTTGGATTCCCCTACAACCTTCTCTACCCGTTTCTGCTTATCCCGTCATTTATCAGGAACTCGGTTTATGACATTATTGCCAGATACCGTTATAAATGGTTTGGAAAAAAAGAGTATTGCAGGATTCCAACCCCGGAAGAAAAAGCAAAGTTTTTATGAAGCATTGATAAATACCTATAATTACGGGATAATCCCTTTATTTTCCTCACTATTATTAATATATTTGCCTTGAAAGGACTCCTTTGGAGCAAATTTCTAAACATTTTCCCCAAATTTTAGCGCATTTTTAATTGATAAAGATAACGACCCGTTATTTACAGGTATTTGTATGGCTAAGCATAATTTTATGTGCAAATTTATATTCCCAAAACAGGCTTATCAGCCGTAACTCAACCGATATACCACTTACTTTTCAGCAGTCACTGCAGAATGATTACAGGAAACTCATCAACTTAAACGGCAAATGGGATTTTTCATCACAGCATAACAACTCATCTCAGGTAACTGTACCCTTTTGCTATGATTTTAAAGGTAAAGCATCGGTTTCCAGGATGTTCAGTACAGGGCTGGAATCACCCAACGACTGGAATTTTGTGATTTATTGTGATGGTATAAACTACCAGGCCGAAATTAAAATAAACGGCAGCTTCATTGTAAAACATGAAGGCGGTTTCACCCCGTTTTCATCGCCCATTGCAGATGGCTTGATTAAAGAGTCAGGTAACATCATAGAAGTTAAGATTGATAATACCCTGGATGTATCCAGAACTATCCCTTTAAAGAATACTGCTAACTACCCAAAGAACTACGGCGGTATTTACCGCGATATTTATATAGTTGCTGTACCAAAAGTTTATATTAAGAACTCAAATCTGCAGTCTGAAATTGATATCAATTTTAATGCTGATATAAAAAATACAGTAACCATCAGCGCAACTGAAATTGACAGGTTTTCGGGAGATAAAAAGTTCTCTGTCAGGACAGAACTGCTTGATAGCTCAGGTACTGTAAAAGCTTCAAGTGATGTTGTGCAGTTTTCCATTACATCAAATTCTACTATCCAGGCTGTAAACAAATTTGAGCTCAACGGACCGCTTTACTGGTCACCTGATTATCCATACCTCTACAAACTGCGTGTAACCATAATGCAGGGCGACCAGGTTGTTGATGTTTACGGTTCCGATTTCGGAATATACGAGCTTGTTCGCAAGCAGGGCATTTTAATGTTCAATAACAGCGAGTTCAAATTCAAAGGCATAAATTACATTGAAGAATTCGGAGCATCGGGAATCTGTGCAAATTATAGTGATATTGAGCGCGATGTAAAGCTTATTAAATCACTGGGCTGCAATATCATAAAAGTTTACGGCAGACCCGCAAGTTCATATTTGATTGACGTATGCAATAAATATGGTTTACTTGTAATGGAAGAAATTCCGGTTTTTACTGTTCCTTCTTCAATACTTGAATCAGAGAACTTTTTGCAGCTGGCTGAAAACCAGTTAAACGAAGTTATACTTTCGCATAAAAACAATCCCTGCATATTTGCTTTTGGCTTAGGTAATGATTTTGATGTAACCGGTGCAGCAGGTCAGACTTACGTTAAACGTATGGTCGCCGCAGCAAGAAATCTGGATAATAGAATGTTATACTATTCAACACGCAACTACTATGATGATAAATGCCGTGAGCTTGTTGACCTTGTGGGAATCAATTTTTATGATAATGACCTGAGCCTGCTTAAAAATGCCGCCGCTGATATGAAACTTAAGAAGGATAAGTTATTCATTTCGAATTACGGAAAGATAATAAATCCGTCTAATACTTCCGGTTACAGCGATCCTTCATCACTGGAGTCACAATCAAAATATATTGTAGATTTTATCAAGATAAGCAAGGCTTCACCGTTAATGGGCGGATTCTTTCAGTCATTTACTGACTGGAATTCAGACATGCCAAACCTGAAATATCCTGACCAAACGAACCAGTACATGCGTACAAGCGGATTATACACATTGTTCCGTGAACAACGCCCCCCTGCTATAATTTTGAGGAAAGAATTTCTTGATGAAGATATTCCAAATCTGAATATCGGGACATTTTCAAAAGAAGCACCTCTGGCATTTGTATTTACCGGTTTGATAACTTTTATTCTCTTCATTTATCTTGCAAACAGCGTAAGAAGGTTCCGTGAGAACGTGTGGAGAGCTCTATTCAGACCGTTTATTTTTTACACTGATGTAAGAGAGCAGAATCTCATACCCACATTCCATAATGTATTGCTTGCAATAATAATATCTATTGGCAGCGGCCTGTTTTTTGCAAACCTGCTTTACTTCTGGAAGGATACACAGCTGCTAGACATTATGCTTTCAGTTATTATATCGCAGGATATAATAAAAATTTACGCTGATGAATTTATTACAAATCCGGTTAAGCTTGTAGGGGTATTGGCGGCAATATCATTTATAAAGATCTTCATAATAACATTTATAATTTGGTTATTTTCCCTGACAATAAAATACAGGGTCGGTTTCAACAATATCTATACTATCACAGTGTGGGGTTTATTGCCAACTATATTGCTTCTTGCAATTGGCACTTTTTATATAAGGATCCTGCAATCAAACACTGATTTCGTTGTTATCGGGCTGATAACAGCGGGATTTCTTTATTTAATTTCGATATACAGAATTCTCAAAGGAACTTACCTGCTCTTCGATACATTCTTTATTAAAGTATATGCATACGGAATTCTTTCCATAGCTCTTTTAGGCGGCGGTATTTTGTTCTATCTCAATACCACAAGATTCGTATTTGATTACTTCAGGCTTGTAATGACCTTCCTGAAACTGTAAGCGCAGGTATTACATTGTAAAGGCAGAATTAAAATTTGTTTTGTAAGCATATATTTTCAGTATTTTACATAAAAAATCATTAATTTTGTGTTAGGAGACTTCCGGCTTTTTCCCGTTTTTTCTCATAATACAGTTTAGTGAATATTGGTGAAATTTGTGCAGCGATTTTAAAACATTCAATTAATTAATTGTATTTAAGTAAACTAGAAATTTTCGGGTTTAAGTCTTTTGCTGATAAAATTTCAGTAGATTTTGATGCCGGAATGACAGCAATTGTCGGACCCAACGGGTGCGGCAAGACCAACATTGTGGATGCGGTGCGCTGGGCAATTGGCGAACAGAAAGCCAGCGTGCTTAGAAGTTCAACAATGGAAAACGTCATCTTCAACGGCACCAAGAACCGTAAACCGCTTGGCTACGCTGAAGTTTCGCTTACCGTACAAAATACAAAAGGAATCCTTCCAAGTGAATACACCGAAATAAAAATAACACGCCGCTGCTTCCGCGATGGCGCCAGCAACTATATGCTCAACGGCGTAAACTGCCGGCTGAAAGATATAACCGGTCTTTTCATGGATACCGGTATGGGCTCTGATGCTTATTCAGTAATTGAGCTTAAAATGGTGAATGAAATTCTTTCGCACCGAACGCAGGATAGAAGAAAACTTTTTGAAGAAGCTTCCGGGATCACAAAATATAAAGAACGCAGGCGTGAAGCGCTTTATAAACTTGAAGTTGCCCGTGAGAGCATTAATGAAGCAAATATTGAAATAAGGAACCGTCAGCGTACTGTAAATGCATATGAACGAATTGCACAGAAACAGCAGGAAGCTAAGGAAGTAAGTGTTAAACTTAAAGAAATTGAAATTGAATATCACACCCGTGCATTATCAAAACTGCTTGATGAGACAAAAAGTATTGAAAGTGAACTGAAAGGCAAAGAAACTGAGCGCGAAAAGCTTCAAAGCAGCCTGAATGAAAATGAAAGTATAATTGACAAGTATAAATCAGAGCTTACAATAACTGAATCAAAGTTAAATGATTCAAGAGACAAACTGAATAACATTAACCTTAACATAAACGAAATTCAGACAGCAATTTCAATTGCTGAGCAGCGTGTAAAATATCTCGAAGAGAACATTGACCGCTTTCAGAGAGAAAAAATTGAAATTGAAGCCGAAATTGAACGGTTAAGCAAAAGAAAAACTGAAATTGAAGATAAGATAGTTGTACTTAAAAGTACAACCGAACTTATGGAAGATTCAAGAGTTACAAAAAAATCTACCCTTGATGAGACGGAGCATAAGGTAAAGTCAAGCAAAGAAGAATTGAAAGATCTGACCCTTAAGCATGCAGCATCTTCTAAGGCGCTGCAGGAAAAAAGAAGTGAGTATGAAATAATTAAGAACAGGCTTGAAGACCAGATTGCCCGCTGCAGCAAGCTTGCCGATGATAATATAGTAAACATCAACAAAGTTGCTGAATTTGATCAGAACCTGCGCGACGCTGAAACCTCACTGAACAGCCTAAAAGATGAACTTGCTGCCATGACTGCTGAATACAATGAGCAGAAAAAGCAGAAAGATAACCTGCGTGAAGAGCTTGCAAAACTCGAAAAGGATATCATATACAAAAAACACGAAGCTGAAAAGCTGAAGAATAAGATTGAATTCCAGACCAACCTGCTTGAAAATTTTGATGATTATTCAGAAGGTATTAAGTACCTTGTAAAGGAAAAAAGCGAAAAAGCCGGCTTTGTTGTAATTGATAAGCTTGAAGTGGAAGATAAATTCAAAATTGCTATTGAAACAGCACTTGGAGAAATTTCAAATTATCTCATTGTGAACGATCTTGATGCTGCTGAAAACTATATTAAAATTCTTACACGCGATCAAAAAGGAAAAGTTACATTCATTATAAAAGATAAACTGTACAACACCACTATGAATATTTTCCAGGAAGAATTTCCTGAAATATTGAGTCACGAGGGTGTTTATGGCTGGGCTGATAGATTCATTAAATGCCCGGATGAGTATTTAATGCTGTACAAATATCTGCTCGATGAATTCATTATTGTAGAGAATATTGATATTGCGCGCAAGCTCTCTAATGACAATTTCATAAAATTCATAACACTTGATGGTGATATTATTACCAATAGTTTTTTAAGAGCAGGCAGCAAAACTAATGTCGAGTCATTAAAAATAGGCAGAGAGAAACTTATTGCAGACCTCGAGGCTCAGATTAATGAAATTGAACAAAGCATTGAAGATGACAGCAAAACTTTAAGCAATTTGAAAAGCAGCTATGCCGCAATAGATGTTGATATAAGGCAGAATAAAATTCAGGAAAAAAGATCACGGGTAATCAGCGCTGAAAACAAACTTCAGCAGCTGCAATACCAGAAAACTGAAACGAACAAGCTCATATCTCATTATAAAGAAGAAAATGATGAGCTCAATGTTTCTAACAAAGAGCTTTCAGATAAAATGGATGTGCTGATACAGGATATTGAATCTGCCGAAAATGTGAAATATCAGCGTGAAAAAGAGCTTGAACATTTTACCACTGAACTTGAGAATCTGGCTGATGAACTCACCTCACAGCGTGAAGACTATAACAGCTTTAACATAGAAATTACAAAGGTAAAAGCAGAATTCACAAACCTGGATAATGAGCATTATCGGACTGAAGACAGCATCAAATCAAGGAAAAGCAGCATTGAAGCCAGGGCGCTGGAGTGCAATGAATATGAAACAGAGATCAAAAAACTGCGCTCTGATATTGAATCTTATAATTCAGATAGTACAGTTAACGGATTAAAACCAAAACTAAAACTTCTGGAAATTGAAAAAGCAGGTATTGAGTCAGATTTTACACTGATCAGGAGTGAATACGAAGTAAAACGCTCATTGGTTGATAGAGTTGAAGGTGAACAAAAAGAACTTCGCAGTAACCGTGATAACATAATTGATTTCATTCACAAAAATGAAATGAAGCTTACACGTGACAGGCTGGAAATTAAGGAACACAAAGACAGGGTCAAAGAAGAATACGAACTTGATATTGAATATACAGTTTTTGAAGACGCTGAAATATTCGATCTTGTAAAGGCAAAAGCTGAAGTTGACAGGCTCAGAAATAAGCTCCGTACATTGGGCGGCTCGGGTCAGTTAGAGCTTAATTTATACGAACAGGAAAAACAGGAGTTGGAAAAACTTTCGGAAGAAAGGAATGACCTTGTTAAAGCCGAGCAGGATCTTATTAATCTGATAGACGAGATCAATAAAACGGCACAGAACAAATTCACAGAAACTTTTGAACAGATCAGGCAGAACTTCATGGCAATTTTCAAGGAACTCTTTCTTGAAGGTGATGAATCTGACTTAAGGCTTGTAATAGATCCCGATAATCCGGATCCGCTTGACGCGAAAATCGATATCATTGCAAAACCAAGAGGCAAAAGACCGCAATTAATTGACCTGCTTTCCGGCGGTGAAAAAACGCTGACTGCTATTGCGCTGCTATTTGCAATTTACCAGGTAAAACCTTCGCCATTCTGCATACTTGATGAGGTTGATGCCCCTCTTGATGATGCAAACATCGACAGGTACATAAAAATTATCCGTAAGTTCGCAGTAGATACCCAGTTCATAATTGTTACTCATAACAAACGCACAATGGAAGCTGCCGATTCAATGTACGGCGTAACTATGGCTGAGCAGGGTATATCGACTATAGTAAATGTTAAATTTAACGATCAGAAAATAGCATCTTAGATTTTTTAAGTTTCAAAACTCTCTATTTTAAAACAGCTATGCCCTCTTAAATAATATTTCAATAATTTAATTTGGCATCATTACAAAAATAATTTATGACAAACGAACAAAAACAATTCCTTGTTAACTTAGTTAACACGCCGGCCCCTTCAGGCTTCGAAGAACCTGTACAAAAAATATGGAAGGATGAAGTTGAAAAATTCTGTCCCGATATAAAAAAAGATATTCACGGAAATCTGACTGCTACCCTTAACCCGGGTAAAGAAAGATCAATTATGATAGTCGGCCATTCAGATGAAATTGGCCTTATTATCAATTACATTAATGATGATGGTTTTATATACGTCAGACCCATTGGCGGGGTTGACCCGACCATTCTTGCATCACACAGGGCGAGGATACTCTCAAAAAAAGGTCCCGTTGATGCTGTTATAGGCAGAACATCAATTCATTTGCTTACTAATGCGCAAAGAGATAAAAAGCTTGAAATGCATGATCTGTGGCTGGATATTGGCGCAAAGAACAGAAAAGATGCTGAGAAATATATTTCAATTGGCGATCCGGTGGTATTTGGCGGTGATTTCTGCGAGATGACAAACGGAAATGCCACTTCAAGATGCTGGGATAACCGAATTGGAGTATATATAGTAGCCGAAACATTGAGGAAACTCACTAAAGTCAAAAATCTGAAAAATACTGTCTATGGCGTGTCATCCGTTCAGGAAGAAACCGGCGTTTGGGGTGCGGGAAATCCGGCTTATAATTTTAAGCCAAATGCAGCAATTGCAATTGATGTTATCCCCTGCTCAGACCAGCCCGAAATTCCCAAAGAAAGATTCGGTGTAACCAAACTTGCCGAAGGGCCGGTTATTACACGCGGTGTTAGAACCAATAACAAGCTTGCAGATGAACTTATAAACGCAGCAAAGAAGAAAAAAATGAAACACCAGATTGATGTTGATTTCGGACATACATGGACCGATGCTGATCCTATTTCACAATCACGCGGAGGTGTTGCTATAGGTGTGGTTTCTGTTGCAACACGTTATCTTCACACATCTGTGGAAACATTGAGCCTGAAAGATATAGATCTTACTGTCGACCTTCTGGCTGATTTCATTACCAACTCAAAACTTGATTATTGATCTTTATTATTAAATCAGAAATAACACATAATATAATCAGAGCATTCGCAGGAGGATGCATATAAGATATGACAGGAACCGAACAAACAACACCTTCGGGGTTAAAATATGTTGATGAAGTTGAAGGCACCGGTGAATCACCAAGCACCGGTCAGAAAGTGACAGTACATTATACCGGCACACTTGAAAGCGGTAAAAAATTCGATAGTTCAAAGGACCGTGATGAACCATTTTCATTCACAATTGGTGTTGGCCAGGTAATCAAGGGATGGGATGAAGGCGTTGCTACAATGAAAGTTGGCGGCAAAAGAAAACTTATAATTCCTTCAGATCTTGGCTACGGTCCGCGCGGTGCTGGTGGTGTTATTCCGCCAAATGCTACATTGCTATTTGATGTAGAGCTAATCAGTATAAAGTAATCAGTATTATTTTCAAACGGTGTTAATGAATCCGGCGGCATAAAACTGCCGGATTCATACCGGTTAATTACTTTAGACCCCTTATAATCAATTTCCATAAAGCTATAAATGCAACCTTTTTAAACCGGCAGGCGTCTTAATGGTATAGAAAGGAACAATATGATGACATTTATTAAAATAAAAACTATGGAAAAGCTAACAACGGGGATGATAATAGTGAATATGGCTGTTTTGGCGATTTTATGCTATAATTATTACTTAAAGTTTTAAGCGAAAATCCGGATTTACAATAAATTATATTATAGAAGTAAATAATCAGAAGTTTGTATTACCTCATTAAGAGATGTTAAGTGATTACCTCCGCTTGACAATTCAAAGGAATAAAGCAATTTATTCCTTTTTTTATTGCTCAAAATGCCCTTTTTATTTATTTATTGTTACCTTGAATAAACAATGAATTAAAATTATTTTTAAAATTACGTTATATTTATATTGGATCAGCCTAAATTAAAAATATTCAGTGATTTTGACGGCACAATAACCCTCTATGATACATGGATCGAAATGGGTGAACGCTTCATTAATGAAAAGGAAAAGTGGGCTGATGTTATTAAGAGCTTCGAAGAGCAGAAGATCGGCGCACGCGAGTGCTTTTTGAAAGAATGCGATCTCATTGAAAATTTTGATTTAGATGAATTCAACCGGATAATAGATTCTCAAAGGCTTGACCCGATGTTTCTGCAATTTGTTGAATTCTGCAATGTAAGAAATATGCCTTTGATGATTCTAAGTGAAGGAATGGACTATTACATTAAAAGGATTCTTGATAACAATAGTCTTGATATTCCATTCTATGCAAATAAGATCGTTTTTTCAGGGGATAAAAAAAGCATAGGACTGGAATTCCCGAATGCTGATTCAGACTGCACGAAGTGCGGCACAAGTAAACGTAATATCCTTATGAATAACACCGCCGATGATGAGATATCAGTTTTTATCGGCGATGGTTTTTCTGACGCATGCGTAGTAAATTATGCTGATATTGTTTTCGCGAAGAAATCACTGGCATCATATTGCTGGAAGAACAACATTACATATCATGAATACCAGACATTTGGCGATATAAAAAAGAAGCTTGAAAGAATACTTGAGAGCAAAAAGTTAAAGCACCGGGATGCAGCAAAAAATAAGAGACGCGAAGTCTTTTTAAGAGGTTAAACAAGCAGGATTATTAAGATAAAAATAAATAAATGACATTAGGAAAATTTTTCTTTCAGTACAGGTCTTACACTCCCCTGCCTTTTTTGATACCAATGCTTCTCTTCGCACGCCCGACAATAACCACAATGGCAATTGGAGTACTTTTTGTTATTCTTGGTGAAATTTTCAGATTCTGGGGAGTATCATATGCCGGAAGCGAAACCAGAACTACAAGCAAGCCGGGGGCATCCAGACTGGTAACACAGGGTCCGTTTGCATATGTTCGCAACCCGCTGTACATCGGAAATATTCTAATGTATTTCGGTATCAGTGTAATGTCAAATTCGCTCGTACCTTTTTTGCAGATATTAAGTATAGTTTACTTTTCATTTCAATACTATTTTATTATTAAGGAAGAAGAAGCTGAGCTTAAAGAGATCTTCAAGGAAAAATACCTGCACTATTTCGAACATGTAAACAGATTCCTTCCCAAATTTTCTCCTTATGATGAATCAAAACGCTCGAAAATAGACCAGGATGTAAAAGCAGCATATGTGTCTGAAAAAAGGACCTTCCAGTCAGCTTTTATAAGCATAATAATGATAGTCCTTATATATTTTCTCATAAATCAATAAACCCATAATGAAAGAAGAAAACAGTTCTCAGAAGAAGAGGTCTGTATTCATTTCAGCAGGTGAATCCTCAGGTGATATGCACGCTTCATCATTAATGAAGGAGCTTAAATCGCAGTCACCCGGCACAAAAATTGCATTTGGCGGACTCGGGGGAGATTTGATGATAACCGAAGGATTGAATGCATTATATCATACAAAAGATCTTGCAACAGTCGGTTTTGCGGATGTAATCAAAAAATATTCATTCTTCAAGAAAGCACTCAAAGATTCCGCTGAGTTTATTAAACATAATAACCCTGATGTTGTAATTCTGGTTGATTATCCCGGTTTCAATCTAAGGCTTGCCGAAGAGTTGAGGAAGTTTTACACAAAAAAAATAATCTACTATATCTCACCGCAGCTTTGGGCATGGCATGAAAAACGTGTTTTCAAAGTTAAAAAGTATATTGACC
>JABFSP010000368.1 GCA_013140565.1 Ignavibacteria bacterium | reverse complement strand
ATTATGTACAAATATAATTATAAATACCGTGATAAATAAATTTGATAATTAGTGAAAAATAAAGCTATATCCGATGCAAAGCGTGTGATACAGATTGAACGTAAAGCATTAAGCCTTCTCGAAAAAAGATTGAACGGAAGTTTCTCAGAAGCAGTTGATATAATATATAAATGTAAGGGCAGAGTAATTGTAACCGGACTCGGTAAATCAGGCATAATAGCACAAAAAATTGTAGCTACATTAAACTCTACCGGTACACCTTCCATATTTCTTCATTCAGCTGATTCAGTACATGGCGATCTTGGCATTATCAGGCGCGGTGATGTGGTGATATGTATTTCCAAATCAGGTGATACATATGAGCTCATCCAGCTTTTGCTTGCCATAAACCAGTTCGATGTTAAGGTAATTTCAATTGTAGGTGATGTTGATTCCAAACTTAAGGACCTCTCTGATGTCATTATTGATGCATCAGTTGACCAGGAAGCGTGTCCGTACAACCTTGCGCCTACGACTTCAACCACTGCAGCGCTGGTGATGGGTGATGCGCTTGCAATTGCTCTTTTGCGGAAGAAAGAATTTACAAAAGAAGAGTTCGCAATGCTTCACCCGGGGGGAATTCTGGGCAGAAAGCTATTGCTCAGAGTAAGTGACTTGATGATAAGTGACCAGCAGATCCCCAAAGTTACAGAAAATGCACTGTTTAAGGATGTGGTATTTGAAATTTCCTCCAAACGGCTTGGATGTACCTGTGTAGTTGATAAAACGGGTAAGCTTAGAGGTATTATTACTGATGGTGATATCAGGCGTACGCTGCAGAAATATGAAACTGTTGCCGATATTAAAGCAAAAGATATAATGAATACCTCACCGAAACTCATAAATGAAAATATGCTTGGTGAAACTGCACTTGAGCTTATGGAAAAATACACCATTACGCAGCTTATTATCACTGATAAAAAGAAAAAACCAACCGGTGTAGTTCATATGCATGATCTTGTTAAAGCCGGGCTGGGTTAAAAGGAATTTAGAAATTAAATTATACTTGGTTAAGCAATACTCTATTATACGGCTTCTTCTTTTAGTAATAATTGGCAGTATAACGGGGTATTTGGCGGGCTGTACAAATGATAAAATTGAGCCCCCAAAGATAGACATCACTTCCGCCGATAGCATCCCTTCTCAGGAAAGTTTTAATACAACTGTAACATTCTCTGACTCCGGCAGAGTAAAAGCAATACTTGTAGCCGGAAGGATCAGGGTATTTACAAAGTTCAATTACACCCTTATTGATAGCAATGCAAAAGTTGATTTTTACAAAGATGGTGTTTACAGCTCAACATTGACCGGAAGGCGCGGTAAAATTTATGACGGTACTAAAGATGTTGAAGTTTATGATGATGTTAAACTTGTTTCACAGGACGGATCAGTTTTGACTACAAACAAATTGTTGTGGGTAAATAAAACCCAGCGTATTAAATCAGATGAATTTGTACACATCACAACAAAGACAGATGATATCCAGGGGTACGGTTTTGAAGCTGACCAGAACCTGAAAAATTACGTTATATATAAAGTAAGCGGACAGGTACAGAAATAGAACAATTGAAACATTTTTACGTAAATATAATTTTACTTATTATCTCTGCAAATATTTTGTTTGCACAGGATAAAATTACCATTAACCATGCCGATAGCCTTGTTGGAAAAACCGTTGATGGTGAACAGGTGAGGGAAGCGGTCGGGAATGTTTCTTTAACTCATAACAATTTAAACATAACATGTAACAGGGTTATACAGTATTACAATTTAAACAAAGCTGATCTTTTTGGGAATGTAAAAGTTGTTCAGGATACCCTGACCATACTTGCACCTCAAGGTACTTATTACGGCAATGAATCAAAGGTTGTATGCCCCGTAGGAGCTACGCTTATGGACCCCAAAACCACGCTCAAAGCCAATTACGGCGTATATCTTTTTAGCCAGGATCTTGCAAATTTTCGCGGAAATGTCAGGATAACCGATAATAAATCCTATACAATCACATCTGATGAACTGGATTATTACCGAAATGTACAGAAATCATACGCGCGCGGAAATGTTAAGGTTGTAAGCGATTCTTCCGTGATCTATTCCGATAATCTTGTATATGAAAAGCTTATTGGTATTTCAACTGCTACGGGGAATGTTAAAATAGAAAGTGATTCGACGGTTATAACTTCAAAGAAGGCGACATATTATGAATTTGAAAAGAAATCAATAGCTGAAGAAAATGTTAAGATAGATTTCCTGACCGAAGATGCTGTTGTTTACGGCAACTACGCTGAAAACTATGAAACCCGGAATTATTCGTTCGTAAAAGGGAAGGCAAGCCTGATACAAATGGAAACGAAGGACGGTAAGACAGATACAACATTTATTTACAGTGATAAAATGGAATCGTTCAGGAATAAACCTGAACATTATATTGCTAAAGATAGCGTGAGAACTATCAGGAATGATTTTCTTTCGGTTTCACAAGCAGGATATTACTTCAGGGATATCAGCGGCAAGGGCGGCGTAATTACACTTGCACGTGACCCTGTTGTTTGGAAAGAAAATCTGCAGGTCTCGGGTGATTCCATTTACGCATTCTTCAAAGAAGATGTTGATGATATATATATTATCCGCAGCGCTTTTGCGCTGCAGCAAAATGAAATTGTAAATTCACGGTATGACCAGATATCAGGAATTTTTATGCATATAAAATTTCTGGATAACCAGGTTAATTATATCCAGGTTGATACAAATGCCGCGAGCATTTATTTTGTTTACGATACAAACAGTCCAAACGGTGCGAATAGATCAACTGGTGATGTGATAAAACTCTTCTTCAAAGAAAAACAGGTCGATAAAGTAAACATCTTCGGTAAACCCAAAGGAACATACTTCCCCGAGAATCTTGTGAATACAGATGAGCTCAGACTGCTTGGCTTCCGGATCAGAACGGATAAACCTGTTAGAATCACACCTTCGCAATAAAAATTACCAATATTTATCGTTTTGAAAATTTTCGAAAACCGCAATTTTTGCAGTTTTTTAAGGTTTTTGTTTATTGTGTTTTTGGCACTATTTGACAATAAAAAATAAATCATTATATTAGTGCAGTTAGTATACCGTTTTAAAGTAAAGGTTTATATAAGGAATATATATAGAGG
>JABFSP010000086.1 GCA_013140565.1 Ignavibacteria bacterium | reverse complement strand
ATCAACACAATACCTGCAGATAAAGCGTCTTATCAGGCTGGTAAACTATGAAAACTCACAGGAAATAGCAGCGAAAGTTTTGACCATGAGCACCATTAATGAAGTAAAAACTTATATCGAAGATTGTTTCAACAGAAATATCGGAGAGCATTTGGAAGCTGTGAATTGAATCTCACTTACTTAAATTGAATTATGATAACAAGATCAGAAATAGATATTCACGATAGCGCAAACATGTTTGCGGTAATTGCCGATTTACCCGGACAGCTTAAACAGGCTTTTGAAATTGGCAGCAATATTAATATTAACCTTGATGTTTCCGGCATACGAAATATTATTATTACCGGGCTCGGGGGTTCTGCTATAGGCGGTGACCTGCTTAGAAGTTATTTGCAGTATGAAATTAATTTACCCATTCAGGTGAACAGAAATTATTACATACCTGCGTATGCAAATGAAAATACACTTGTGATTTGTTCCAGTTATTCAGGCGATACAGAAGAAACTCTTTCGGCATATAATGACGCGAAAAACAAAGGATGCAAAATTGCCTGTATATCAGCGGGCGGTAAGTTAACCATTATGGCTGAAAATGACGGGAATTATGTTGTAAAAGTTCCGCGCGGCTTCCAGCCGAGATGTGCGCTTGCTTTTTCCTTCATTACAATGCTGATGTTGTTTGTTAAGCTTAAATTCATTGCAGAGCGTGACCATGATATTGCCCGTTTAATTGATATGATGAATGAAAAATCATTGGTATATACTGCATTTGATAGCGGGACGAATCCGGCTGTTAATATTGCCGAGCATTTGCACGGAATGATACCCGTGATATATTCATCAAATGACCTGCTTGATATAGTAAACCTCAGGTGGAGAGGGCAGTTTGCCGAAAATGCAAAGACACTGGCATTTGGTAATTACTTCCCGGAATTAAACCACAATGAAATAGTTGGGTGGCAGGAAAATTCAGATTTTTTGCGTAATTTTGCATTAATATATCTTCTGGATAGGGAAGATAACCCCAGAATATTGAAGAGGCAAAAGATCACAAAAGAAATACTTGAGCCTTACAGGGGAAAAGATATTGAGATCGTATCTGAAGGTAATTCAAAACTTGAAAGAATTTTCGATCTTGTGTACCTGGGTGACTGGATTAGTTTTTATCTGGCTGTAATTAATAAAACAGATCCTTCGCCTATTGAAAAAATAAACATCTTAAAAAATAAATTAATGGAGAGTTAGATCCGTGTGGATTGAATTGTTAATTTCTGCTATAAAAATAGCTACGGTGCTGACAGTATTGCTGGTATCTGTGGCTTATGCTGTTTATGCTGAGCGCAGAGTATCAGCTTTCATGCAAAACAGGTACGGACCCAACAGGGTTGGGTACCAGGGTTTATTGCAATCATTTGCAGATGTTATTAAACTTGTTTTTAAGGAAGATATTATTCCGGCAAAAGCAAATAAACCTATACATACACTTGCCCCAATGATCTCTATTTTTGTCGCGCTGACAACAATTGCTGTAGTTCCATTTGGTCACACAATTGAATTGTTCGGCAGACTGATATCACTTCAGATAACTGACGTTAACGTTGGAATACTGTATATACTTGCTCTAACGTCACTTGGTGTATATGGAATAACGCTTAGCGGATGGTCATCAAACAGCAAGTATTCACTATTTGGGGGAATACGCTCAAGCGCGCAGATGATCAGTTATGAACTATCGATGGGTCTTTCAGTTGTGGGCATTATTCTCATAACCGGCTCACTGAGCCTGCAGGATATTGTGCTTCATCAGTATGGCTGGAAGTGGAACCTGGTTCTGCAGCCGCTCGGATTCCTGATTTTCCTTGTGGCATCTTTTGCGGAAACCAACCGTTCACCGTTCGATCTTCCCGAAGCAGAACCGGAGCTTGTTGGCGGTTATCACACTGAATACTCAAGCATGAAATTTGCTTTATTCTTTTTGGCTGAGTATGCCAATATGATAGTAGCATCAACGGTTATCGCAACATTGTATCTTGGCGGTTGGCAGTTCCCGTATTTACAGACATTCGGTTTGCCGCCAATGCTTGTTTCAATTTTACAGGTTCTTGTTTTCTGCAGTAAGGTTGCATTCCTTGTATTCTTCTTCATATGGGTTCGCTGGTCGCTTCCAAGATTCAGGTATGACCAGTTGATGAACCTTGGATGGAAGGTTATGCTGCCGCTTTCTATACTGAATATAATTGTAACTGCAATACTTGTTTCTGTGTTAAAGTAATTAAGGATTTAAGCGGATTTTTTGGCTCAAATTGAATATTAATTAACTAATTTTTTGCGAAAAATGAAAAGAATTATAGCTTTTTTAGTACTGGCTTTTATGCTTTCACTTACCGGAAGAAACTATTCTCAGGGGTATGATTTTGACCTGAATGACCTCGAAGGCAACAGCGTTAAACTTTCAGAACTTACAAAAAAAGGACCTGTGTTCGTCCAGTTCTGGGCAACATGGTGTATTCCCTGCAAAGAAGAAATGAAAGTGCTCAATGATCTATGGGGTAAATACAAAGATTCAGGTTTTGTGTTTGTGGCGATCAGTATTGATGACCAGAAATCACTCAGCAAAGTAAAGCCGTATATTGAATCAAAGAGCTATAAATTCCCGGTTCTTTATGATACTGATAAAAATGTATTCAGTAATTTTGGCGGTCAGGATCCGCCCTTTTCTGTGTTTGTTGACAGGAATGGCAGCATATACAAGACCTATTCAGGCTACATGCAGGGAGACGATGCTAAACTTGAGGGCGAAATTAAAGAAGCGTTAAAGATAGGGAAGAATTAGAAAATGATGAGAACTAAGGGGGCAGTAACTTTATTTTTTCTCGTTTTACTTTCCGGTGCTTTAACAGTTTATTCTCAACCCAAGCTTAATGTAAGAGTATCAGCTTCAAACGTGTTGCGTTACGGCACGGGAGTTGAAAACAGCGTAACAGAAGATAAGAACAAAAAATATTTCGAAGAACTCTTTGACGGAAGGCTGTTTGTTAACGACTTCATGGCAGGAGTAAGATATGAGTATGATGACCCGATTGAATTCGGTAAGTCAATAAAAGGGATTTCCCAAAGATTCCTCGAATTCAAAAAAGATGATTTCACAGTCCGTGCGGGAAATTATTACGAAGTTTTCGCAAGCGGCTTGACGCTGAATTCATTTGAAAGCAGACCAATTGGCTGGAACACAATGTTTGATGGCGGTAAAGTGAATTATAAACATTCATTCGGTAAAAAAGGCAGTGTTAAGTTCAACGGTACACTGGTTGCCGGCGGAATGGATTTTACAGATATCAATGATACCGCAAGAACTGAAACATACAGCATACGTGCAGTAAACTTCAGCTTAACGCCTGTAAAATATATCACACTGGGCGGTTCATATTTGTATACCGATGGTAAAATTCCAACCGGTAATTTGATCACAGATATCAGCGCGGAAATATTTGAAGGAAACCTTGGATTAAATTACAAGGGTTTCAGCATGTTATTTTCATACGCCAACAAAGTAACAATTAATCAGCCAAATGCTATTTTTACGCAATCCAAAGCGCCGCGGGGTGACGGGGCTTACGGTTCACTTTCATATACACGTGAAGGATTTGGAATTACGGTTGATTACAAGAATTACCGATTCAATGTTACTACACCAGATCAGCGCAGCGCTAACGATCCGTACAAATCGCTGCCGTTCCAGAATGCACCTTCTGCAATAAAAGTATATTCATCAACACTGCTTTCACGTTTTCCGCATAACGTTGATTTCAACGATGAAGTTGGCTGGCAGGTTGATATATTTTATTCACCAACACCAAAGCTGACACTTAACGCAAACGCTTCTTTGACAAGCAGACACTATGATTATGCTGATGTTGATACGACTACGCTCACAAGATATGAAAGAATTGACAGAAGCGCGTTCTTACCATCAACCAAGAATGAATTTTCACCTTATTGGGAGCTGTTTTTTGAAGCGGAATATTACGTTAACAAGAACCTGAAAACCAAACTTGGAGCTTCAAGGAAAACAAATATTTTATACAGTATCGTAAATCCGGGAGCCAGTGATATCATCAGAACTTTCACCGTTCCGCTTGAAGTACAGTACACATTTGCTAAGATCTATGGTGTAAAGCTTAACGCTGAATACCAGCAGGCATACAACAGCCTGCGCTCAGGAGATACACACTTTATGAGCCAACTGACAACTTTAAGCATTTCGCGCTCGCCAAATATTATTGTATCAGGTACAGCGGAATTTACAAATGACGAAGAAGATCCTTCAGGTAAAAAATACTGGGTAAAAGGCGAATTGGTTTATAAGTTCAATTCAGCTAACACTATTATGCTTTCTTACGGCAGTGAGCGCGGCGGAATACAATGCTCAAGCGGTATCTGCCGTTACGTTAACCCTTTTAACGGCTTCAGGTTAACAATTATGAATAACTTCAATTAGGACAGGTTATATGAAATATTTCAAAATATTATTAATTGCCGCAATTGCTGTTTTAATACATGGCTGTGAAAGCAATGATACAACGACCAATTCAGTTTACATTCCCCAGCCGGTAAATAAAAAAGTACTTGTGGAATTCTTCACAAATGCAGGATGCAATCCATGTATAGCTGCGCATGAATATCTAGACCAGATAAACGTGAATTCAGGCGCTACCATTAATGATACAAGCGTAATTATCCTGAGCTATCATACCAAGTATCCATATATACTTGATTCACTTTACCGTGCCAATATAACCGAAAACCAGGGTAGATGCGATTATTATGGGGTTAATACTACTCCGCAGGGCAGACTAAACGGTATAAGCATGGGACAGTATTCATCTTCAACGTGGAGCGCGCAGATAAACGCAGAATTCAATACGACAAATTACCTTAATATCAGCCTTTCAAATACTTATGATGAGGGACTTGATACAGGTACTGTAACTGCGAATATTGAACTGGTAAACGCGCTGCCATCTTCAAACAATGTTATCCATATGGTTGTAATTGAAAATAATATTTCATATGTAACTGCTCCAAACGGCATTACATCACCCGATGATGTGATGAGAAAAATGCTTACAGGCAAAGATGGGGAAGCAATTTCAATTGGTCAGAATAACACAGTTTCAAAATCATACGGACTTAATAATAACTGGGTGCCTGAAGAGTGCTGGATAATTGTATTTGTTCAGAATCCCGATACAAAACAGGTATTTGGGGTTGAGCGTATCAAAATAGTAAGATAATTATTTTAATAATTAGTGATTTATTTAAAAAGCATCTGCCTTAGCAGGTGCTTTTTTAATTTGTTGGGGTGAATTTAAGCCATTTACGGTATATCTTAATTGTGAAAATTGATGCGATTATAGCTATTTAAGTGATTTAAGTTATGTTAATTTAGCTTAGATTTGATGTAAACTATAGGGGGATTGGAAATGGAAATCAGGAAATACATATTAATAATACTGAGCATACTTTTGATAACTCAAATTTCTTACAGCCAGGCTAACCGCAAGATGTACGGCATTACAATTGACGCGGTAAATAATATTAATAATATTGTAACAACCATTAGCAGTCACAGGTACAGAATGACAACACGCATTGTGTTCGATGAATGGATTCCCGCAACTGATTATACCATTGCGGTGAATAAGCTTGACAGCGTGTGCATTATAATGGGCGAGCTGCTTGATAGTTATTATGTTAAAGATTATTCCATAGCGCAGTATAAAGCCCGTACTGATGAGTATATGAATACTCTCGGCAGCAGAGTTGATATCTGGGAAATCGGCAATGAAGTTAACGGTGAGTGGCTGGGGCATAAGGATTCAGTGAAAGCGAAAATTAATTATGCATATGAAAAAGCCAACTCAATGCAATACCGTACGGCGTTGACTTTGTATTATAATAAAGATTGCTGGTCAAATCCCCAGAACGAAATGTTCCGCTGGGTAAATGCGAATATAAGCCCTGAAATGAAACAGGGGCTGAACTACGTGTTTGTATCATATTACGAAGATGACTGTAACAACCTTCAGCCGAATTGGCAGCAGGTATTTGATAGCCTCCATGTTATTTTTCCGAATTCAAATTTAGGGATAGGGGAGTGCGGTACAACAAATGCGGCTTTAAAAGAGACCTACGTTAACCGTTATTATAAAATGTATATTACAACTCCAAAATACATAGGCGGATATTTCTGGTGGTACTACAGGCAGGATTGTGTGCCATGGACAACAAAACCGCTTTGGGGAATAATTGAATATGCCATAAGAGCTTCAATTCTGCTGTATGATTCAAATGAAAATGAGATGATAAAGGATGGGGACGGGTACTGAAGACGATTGTCAATCCGCTAATTGTAAATAATGATCCCTTATTTCAATTAATTTTTCTATTACCGGTTCCATTTCTTTAATGGACATCAGTTCCATTCTATATTTTGATACGTTTGGCAGACCTTTAAGGTAACCGGAATAAAATTTCCTTATTTCAAGTACTCCATAAGTTTCGCCTTTGGCTTCGCAATTCAGTTTTAAATGGTGAATACATACATCAATTTTTTCATCTATTGGCGGCTCAGTATATTTGCCGGTGGCAATAAATTCTTTTGCCTGTTTAAATATCCACTGGTTCTGAATTGCACCCTGTCCTATCATCACAGCATCGGGTTCGTAGGTATCGAAAGCGAATTTCACATCCTCGGGTGATTTTACATTACCGTTAAGTATTATGGGGATCGTTACACCTGCATCTTTGATGCGTTTTACCCAGCTCCAGTCAGCATCGCCCTTATTGCCCTGGCTGCGAAGCCTGCAGTGTACCGTTAGCGCCTTTATGCCAATGGATTCCATTATTTTAGCGACTTCAACAATTACAATTGAATTCTCATCCCAGCCTAACCGGGTTTTAAGTGTTACAGGAAGATTTGTATTTGCCATAACGGATTCAGCAATGCGCTGCATTTTGGGCAAATCACGCAGCAGACCCGCACCTGCGCCGCGCATGGCTACATCCTTTACCCAGCATCCGCAGTTAATATCAATAAAATCAGGATTAGCTGTCGTAGTAATGCGTGAGGATTCCGCCATGGATTCTTCATTGCCGCCGTAAATCTGTATTGCAAGCGGGCGCTCTTCTTCATAGAAGAACAGCTTTTCCCGCGCCTTACGCGCATCGCGTATCAGCCCTTCGGAGCTGATAAACTCCGTATAAAGCACATCTGCACCTAACTTCTTGCATATCATGCGGAAAGGAGGCTCAGTAACGTCCTCCATTGGCGCTAAAACTATCTTATTTTTGAAATCAGGTAACATAGGGGCAAAAATAATTAAATATTGAAGCACTTAAAAGTCAAACCAGCTAAGTTCACTTTTGTATTAAAATCTACATTCCAACCGTATTACTTGAGTGCCGGTATTTATCTTTAAGTAATCTTAGACTCATAATTGTAGCGCCGATCATTACAATTCCTCCAGTTAAAAACGGCGCTGCGAAGCTGATATAATGATAAACCAGTCCGCCCCAGCTTGGTCCAATAAAGCGCGCAAATGATGCCAGCGACTGCGTTAAGCCCAGTATTCCGCCCTGTTCATCACGTTCACTGAATTTAGAGATCAAACCTAATCCAATACTAAGCAGCAGACCATTTCCAAAGCTCATCAAAAATAAACTTCCCAGCAGTAATACTAATATATGATTTGAAAAGGGGATAGTCCCTAAACCGACACCCATTATAACGCAGGCTGCTATAAATACTTTTCGTTCATCAAAGATCTTAAGTATCGGCCGTATAAGCAGCCCCTGTGTAATTGCGCCGACAAGACCCGTGAATGCGAAGAGATAACTTACCTCTTCAATATCAAAGCTGAAGCCATTTTTGCTTTCAGCGTATAGCTGGAACGTTGAAAATATATTTGAAATAGAAAACACAACGATAAAATACAGCATTATCAAAAAACCCACATGCGGATGTTTAAGTGCGGATGTAAGCTTTCGCCAGCCGTTTTTAAGGTTGAAGCCACCCATTGTTTTTGTTCCCCGTAATTCTTTGGGCAGTGATTCGCTTACAAACATGATAGTTAGCAGCAGGGCTACAAATGAAAGTACCGCTGAAAAGTAAGTAGGGAAGTCATACCCGAAGCGTTTAGCCATAATGCCGCCTATAAAAGGTCCGAATACAAATCCTAAGCCGAATGCCGCACCGATAAGTCCCATACCCTTTGAGCGGTCCTTAGGGGGCGTAACATCGCTTATATAAGCCATTGCCGCGCCGATATTGGCGGAAAAGAATCCCGCAAGCGCGCGTGAAATAAGAAGCAGGGGAATGGATTTAAGCACGCCGCCCAGTACAAGTCCGGTTATGATGTATGAAATAACATTTCCGCCAAGTCCGAATATCAAAATCGGCTTTCTGCCGTAGATATCTGAGAGCCTGCCCCATAAAGGATTGAAAATGAACTGCATGAGTGAAAATATTCCAACAGTCAGACCTATCAGGGTCTCATTCATTGCAAGTTCATTCTGCGCGAATGTAGGCAGAATTGGTATGAGTATTCCAAATCCCAGCAGATCTATAAATACGGTTAAGAAAATGATCCAGATGCGTCTATCCAAACTTTATTTATCCTGAGCGTAAGCGAAGGATCCCATATTAAATTCATAAAAATGTTTCAAAACATGATAAGAAGTCTAGGGCAATTATATTCCTGTTTCTAATACCTGCTTTTTTTCCTCTTATCTTCACCCCAAAGTAGTTTACCTGTTAGAACTTTGAAATAATTGCTCTCAAGGTCTTTGGCAATCTTGATCTTATAAGGAGCTTTTTTTATTTCAACTATTGCCGGGGCATTAAGTTTTACAATGTCATTACCATCACTTACAACATTTATAGGCACACGAGAATTTATCTTCACTTTAAATACTCCGTTATCAGGCAATATCACGGGTCTTGCCGTTAGTGTATGCGGCGAGAGTGGTGATAGTATGAACACTTCCGTTTTAGGGAATACAATGGGTCCGCCTGCTGATAGCGAATAGCCTGTTGAGCCCGTTGGTGTTGCTATTATCATCCCATCATCGTGATAGCTGTTAACTAACTGGTTATTGAAGTGGACACTTATTTCAATTGTCTTAACAATTTCATTTTGATTGATAACTATCTCGTTCATTCCATGTACGACTCTGCGTGAATTACCGCCATTAACCGCAACTGCTTCAAGAACTGTCCGTTCATCTATCAGGTAATCTCCCTTTACAACCTTCTTTACGAATGCAGTAACTTCACGGGTTGATGTTTCGGCAAGGAAACCAAGTTTACCCAGGTTTACGCCTATTATGGGAATATTCCTATTCCCGACCAGCTTAGCTGTAGCAAGGAAAGTACCATCACCGCCTATGGATATCATAAAATCACATCTTTTTACAAGTTCTTTTTCTTCAGATACTTTTGGCGGTTTGAGTTTTAGTGAAAACTGTTTCCTTATCTGCGCAGCTATTTCCGCTTCGCAAATGTAATCAATACCCGCCGTATCCAGACCTTTAATCAGCCTGTGAACTATGAATGCGAGCTCTGCTTTTGCCGTATTTCCGCGTATGCCGAATATCATTTTTCTTCAGTAGTATTTAAACCTTCCGCTTCAACTTCCTTTTTTTCCTCAGCCGGCTTTGTTTCTTCAGCCTTTTTGTTTTCATCAGGTTTTTTGGCTTCGTCTATGTAATTTAGCTTCAACTGACCCAAAGTATTATCAAGGAATTTCGCTTCATACTCTGAAAGCTGTCCCTTTGTCTTTTCCTTAAGCATATCCATAATATCTATGGAAAACTGCGCCTGCGTTAAGTCACGCTCGGTTTTATCGGTCATTGGATTTTTGATCTTACCCATTGCCATCATTGCTGACATTTCAAACGAACCGACAAGATACATAAAAAGCTGCGTATTTTTTTCTTTATTATCCATGCTGTAACTGCTTTAATTATTTAACTTAGGTTTATTCACTAAATATAGTTTAGAGTATTTGGTCATAACATGAACGGCAGAGAGGGTGCTCAAAACCAGTCCCATATAGCCATCTAAAATTCCCAGTTTCAAAAAATACATCTTAAAGAACGTAAATGCAGGTCTAAAAATAATATCAAAAAACGAAGCTCTTTTGTCTTTGGCTTTTAGCTCTTCAGCGCTAAGGGAAGTGTAATTATTGAGCTTGTTTATATAATGCTCAAAATCTCTGTCAGTATAATGCAATATATCACTATTGAGTCTGCCCGTGCTGCCGTTATATACTGCTTTTTCATGCACAAGTGATGAATCAAATCTGATTCCCGCTGATTTTTTGAAGAGTCTTAGGGTATAATCAGGATACCAGCCAGAGTGTTTAATGAATTTATTGATAAAAAAGCTCCTACGGTTGATAAGATAAGCATCATTATGTGTTTTGGAGTCATTTATTAAGCTTGTTATCTCTTCTTTCAACTCCGGAGAAATTCGCTCGTCAGCATCCAGCCACAGGATCCAGTCAAAGGCAGCTTTTTCTATTCCGATATTGCGTTTTTCGCCGTACGGCAAATTGCCTGTGATTGTTATGTTATTTGTGAATTCACGTGCCAGCTCACAGGTATTATCACCGCTTGCTGAATCAATTACCAGTATTTCATCACACCATTTAAGTGATTCAAGGCACTCAGTAATATTAGCCGCCTCATTATAAGTAATTACGATTGCGCTTATCTTAGCCATTGGGCAGTAAATCTCCCTTCGCTTTAAATTTAAAGGCTAAGAATGCCAGCGCTAGATTAAACCAGAAGACCGCGGCGAATTCCGCATCGCCAAAGTTCCATTCGGTTAGCCCGGCGATCTGCAAAGCTATCATCGATGCAACTGAGATCAATGCGAGTGTATTCAGGAATCCAAATTCACGCGTTTTAAGCCATACCTGTACCTGCTTAACAAAAATATAAAGCATTAGTAACAGCCATGCGGCAAATCCTATGACACCAAAATTAACCAGTATCTGGAAAATGTTGCTGTGCATATGTGCGCCCTCGCCGTGGTATTGGGGAGTCTTGTACATCCTGTAGATTACGTTATTATCAACATCACCAACTCCAAATGGCAGGTTATCTTTAATTATCTTTACTGATGTTTCCCACATCACAAAACGGGCATGATTGCTGGGGTGATTTACATCTGCGATACTCAGGACCCTATCCTTAAGCGGAACGGGAGCCAGAAACAGGAACAATAAAGTGAAAACGATCAATCCCCCAAGGAAATATTTATTTTTAAGTAATCCCATTACAATTAGAG
>JABFSP010000031.1 GCA_013140565.1 Ignavibacteria bacterium | reverse complement strand
AAAAATTGATGAATGGGTAAAATACGTTTAGAGTATTAAATTCACTGAATTATCATTAGCTTTAATGATAATATGGAAATAATTTTAGAATCGACTATTACCTGCCCCAAATGCGGATTCCAAAAGCTTGAGTTAATGCCTTTGGATTCATGTTTGTTCTTTTATGAATGCACAAATTGTAGAGTTGTGTTAAAACCAAAAGAAGGAGATTGCTGTGTGTTCTGCAGCTATGGTAGTGTTAAATGTCCGCCTGTACAGGAAGACAGGAAATGCTGTGATTGAAGTTGTGTTCTTATAAAGTAGTATAAATAAAATAAACCCCTCCTAGAATTACCAAAACCCCGCATATTTTTTTGAATATTTTAATTGAAGCAGAGTTATCTGCCCAGTTTAAATATTTACCTATCTTAGCGCTCATAGTCCCTGCTGTTGCAATAACCAATACGTGTCCAAATCCGAATGCTGCGATCAGCAATAATGCATAGGCAAAATTAGCTGCTGAATACTGAAACACGACTCCCAGTACAGGTGCCATGAAAGCGAATGTGCATGGTCCGAGCCCGGCACCAAAAAGCAGGCCAAGCAAAAATGCCAGAAAATATCCTTTTGATCGGATCTTTTCGGGGTGTATAAAATTCCAGTCTGGATCAATGATCCCAAGCAGGTAAAGACCTGCTGCGAAGAAGACCAAGGCGACTATATAGTTGCCGGCAGCTCCAAGATCACCTATTAATCCGCCAAGCAAACCTGTAATTAATCCAATTATAGCAATTGTAAGAAGGATCCCAAACGCGAACCATAATGAATTCATAAATGCTGATCTTACAGTGGCTATTCCGTTCCTGTTTATATAACCGATAATAAGCGGCAGACTGGATAAGTGGCAGGGACTTAACAAAACGCTCAACACTCCCCAAATGAACGATGCGGTAACAGCCATAAATATGTTCTGCATCAATACATTATTCAGCCATTCGAAAATTGCGTTTATCATATCAATTGCTCAATGGTTTTACATTTTTAGTTCCAAATAGTTTGATGATTTCTTCTTCTGCGTAAAACCCTTCATGCCTGAAAAACTCTTTGCCGTTCTCATCCAGAAAAACCTGTGTTGGTATAAGCTGTATTCCGTATTTTTGAGCAGGTGCTTTATCTTTCCACACATCATGAAAAACCACTTTTACCTGCCCGCCGAATTTCTCCTCAATTGATTTCATAACAGGCTGCATCTGGCGGCAGGGGATACAGTTAACCGAACCAAGCTCAACAAATGTTATCTTAGCGTTTGTTGTTTCTTTTTGATTTGTATTATTGACGCCATCATGTTTTACTTCAGTTTCTTCTTTCTTTCCGCAAGAAAGCATCAATGCCGCAAATAAAATATAAATAAACAATTTTATATTCATAGCTATCCTTCCTTCAGCCATGCAAGTATCTGCTCATCTTTTGGTATGACACCGCTTGAGACAACTTTATCATTTATTACCAGACCGGGTGTTCTCATTATGTTAAACTTCATTATCTCATCAAGCTCAGTAACTTTTTCAACTTCCGCATCAACAGAATTGAGAATAACTACGGCCTTCACTTTTTCTTCAAGCCTTTTGCATTTTGCGCATCCTGTTCCGAGTATTTTTACCTGCATTTTACTTAATACCTTTCAATTATTTTTTAAAAATTGATTTAATTCAAATTTTACATACTTTTTAAATGATTTTTTATCGTTTACCAATTTCCACGTATCTTCAAGATTTTTCCATTTATCTTTCCTGCCTCCGGTAAATCTTGCTATTACCAGTGAACTGAATTCAAGGTTATATTCGGTTACATAGTGCTCATTAACTGAGTCCTCGATGTTCAGTTCTTTCCATACTACTTTTCTTCCTGATTTTTCTTCCCATTCATTAATTGCTTCAATTGAATATGCTTCAATATTCCTGCAGGTTACGCACCTTGCTGTTGGGTGGAAGTAATATGCCAGAATTCTTTGAGTACCCACTTTCTTGTTGAGTGTGGAGTCATTTTTGATCTTCTTGCCATGATTGGTTTTACCTGTATCTTTTATTGTAGGGGATTGCTCTGTTATTATGCTATCCTTCTTTATTTCAGTTTTTATTGTGTCAGAATTTATAATAGTATTTTCAGAAACTTGTGATGTAGAATCAATTGTACTTTGTTTCTGAGTTTCTTCTTTGCATCCTGATAAAAGTAAAACAAACAATGTAAACGTTATTAAATATATTAATCTGCCTGTTAACATTATTATTTTATTATTTTAGAAAAATAAATTAAACATATAACCTGAAATTATTATACTAGCCGTAACCACACTAAAAAAAATGGCGATAAGCTTAGCTGTCATTACCTTTTTTAACAATATTGCCTCAGGGACCGAAAGTCCCACAACTGCCATCATAAAAGAAAGTGAAGTGCCTATTGGAATACCCTTTGCAACGAAAACCTGAATTACAGGTATTATCCCCGCAGCATTTGCGTACATTGGTACGCCAAGTATTACGGCAAGCGGAACTGTATACCATGTATCTCTGCCTATGTACTGCTCAAAAAAGCCTTCGGGTACGTAGCCGTGCATTCCGGCTCCAATTGCAATTCCAATTACCACATATAGTGCTACACTCTTAATTATTCCCCACGCATCGTTAATTATATACGGTACCCGTTTGATAAAAGAGAGTTTTTCAGTTCTGAATTTTTCATTTTCCTTTTCTGAATCCTGCCACACTTTTTTTACCCAGTCAGTTAACAAGTATTCAAGTTTCAGCTTACCCAGAACCATTCCGCTCGTAACTCCGAGCAGAATTCCGCTTATTACATATATCACTGTTACTTTTAATCCGAATGTACCAATGAATATTGCTACGGCTACTTCGTTGACTAACGGGGAAGTGACAAGGAAAGCAAATGTTACTCCTAAAGGAATCCCGCCCTTTACAAATCCTATGAATAACGGAACCGATGAACATGAACAAAAGGGCGTTACAGCGCCAAATAATGATGCGAAGAGATACTCCATGCCGTAAAGTTTGTTTCGTGAAAGGAAATTCCGGATTCTTTCAATGGGGAAGTAAGAATTTACTATTCCCATTAAAAAAGTAATAAAAAAAAGCAGAATAAATATTTTGATCGTATCGTAAATGAAAAAATTCAGTGCAGCGCCTAAGTGACTTTGCGCACTTAAACCTATTAAAGAAAATATCAGCCAATCCGAGATATTTTGCAGCCAGTCGAACATTAATTAATTCTAAAATTGTAAAATGAAGGATATTTTGAATTACGATTTATCTTCTACAAATTTCTATTCTATCAACAAGTCCCAGTTTCACACGGTCATTTTTGATCACTTCGTCATCCTCAAGAATGAAATGCATACTCGTCATTAATGAAGTTATTTCAGGTTTATTTATATTTTTACTCAAACTGTAATTTATCCACTTACCGTCTTTATAGTCTTCAATGAATCCTGCTTTTTTTAATATTGTTAAGTGAGTTGATACTGTAGAAGCAGCAAGTCCCAGGATATCCGTTATCTCACATACACAAAGCGGCTTAATCTGAAGCATTTTGATTATCCTCAATCTGTTCGGGTCAGAAAGGGCCTTAAATAGATTTGTTTGATGTTTTAGCAAAATTCATTTCGTTATTTAACGAAATATAGCTGGCAGCACTTTTTTATTTTATGATTTGGAACATACAGAAAAATGATTGATATCTAATTTATAAAAATCAATAGTTTGCACTACAGGGATAAATTTATCCCTTTTCTCGACAAGTTCTTTATCGTAATATTGCAATAAGACAATAAGGAAAATATATGGGACTCACAAAAACAGATAATTTTACAACAGAGCAAAACGAACTTGCAGCTTTTGCCAAAGCGCTTGGGCACCCAGCACGTGTGGCAATAATTGAATACTTAAGCAGCCAGGCAAGCTGTGTATGCGGCAGCATTGTGGATGCAATTCCATTGGCACAGGCAACTGTATCGCAGCATTTAAAAGAGCTAAAAAATGCAGGACTCATCCAGGGGAACATTGAAGGAAATTCAATTTGTTACTGCCTGAATCCAGAAAAATGGAAGAAGTTTAAACAAATGCTTGAGCCAACTTTCACTCACATAGAACAACCGGTTTGTTGTTAAACATAAATTAATTAACTGTAAAGACGTGCCGCTGGCACGTCTCAAATAAATTGTTAAATAAATGAATACATTAGAAGAAACAAAAACAAAAGAAAAATCCTGCTGCGGACCCGAGTGCTGCAGCGATGAAACAACTGATACAGCAGTTTTAGAAAACCCCGTTGTTGGTGTTGCTGGACTTGCTTCTAAGTTCACCAACAACTTAAATACAGACCTCACCAAAGAAAAATCAGAAGAAGAACTAAAACAGATAGTTAAAGAGCAGTACTCACAGATCGCGCTTCAGTCAAAAGAGCAAAACGAATCATCATGCTGCGGTTCAACTTCAACCTGCTGCGGCGATAACACAACATATACTATCATGGCCGATGAGTACAAAAACCTCAAAGGCTATAATCCTGATGCTGATCTTGGTCTAGGCTGCGGCTTGCCTACCGAGTTTGCAAAGATAAAAGCTGGTGATACTGTGGTAGATCTTGGTTCAGGTGCAGGCAATGATTGTTTTGTTGCAAGAGCTGAAACAGGGGATACAGGACGTGTTATTGGCATTGATATGACCCCCGCGATGGTTGATAAAGCCAAGGCTAACGCAGCAAAGCTTGGTTTCAGTAATGTGGAATTCCACTTAGCTGAAATTGAAAAAATGCCTCTTGCTGATAATACCGCTGATGTTGTTGTAAGTAATTGTGTTATGAACCTGATACCCAACAAGGTAAACGCTTTCAGGGAAGTATACAGGATAACCAAACCCGGCGGACATTTTTCAATAAGTGATATTGTGTTAACAGGCGAGCTTCCATTGAAAATGAAAACCGCCGCAACAATGTATGCCGGCTGTGTTTCAGGCGCAGTACAGAAAGATGAATACCTGAACATTGTAAAAAATGCGGGATTCAAAAATATTACGATCCAGAAAGAGAAATTGATTACCATACCTGATCAGATTCTTCTTGATTACATGACGATCGAAGAAGCAAAGCAGTTCATAAGATCAGGCAGCGGGATATACAGCATCACAGTTTACGCAGAAAAATAATCTTCAGCTTTAGTAGAGACGTCCCGTCTTGACTGGCTTTGACAGTTGGGACGTCTCTCAACTATAAAAACCATTTTGACAATTGAATAGTTTAATTTCAAATTATTGATAGTTAATGTCAGCCAACAACTGCACACCAACAGAACGAAAACATTTAAGCTTCCTTGATAGATTCCTGACCTTATGGATATTCATCGCAATGGGTATCGGTGTTGCACTCGGGTATTTTATTCCGGGCACCGCTGATTTTATCAATTCATTTTCTTCAGGTACAACAAACATACCCATTGCCATAGGATTGATATTAATGATGTACCCGCCGCTTGCGAAAGTGAAATACGAAGAGCTTGGTAAGATCTTCCGGAATTTTAAAATTCTCGGTCTATCTTTAATTATGAACTGGGTTATCGGACCTGTGCTTATGTTCATTCTTGCCATTACATTCCTGAGTGATATGCCCGGCTATATGGTCGGCTTAATTATGATAGGTCTTGCGCGCTGCATAGCGATGGTAATTGTTTGGAATGAGCTCGCAAACGGCAGCCGTGAATACGCCGCGGGACTTGTTGCATTCAACAGCATTTTTCAGGTATTATTCTACAGTCTTTTTGCGTGGATATTCATCACAGTTCTTCCGCCTTATTTCGGGGTTACGGGACTCGAGGTCAACATAAGCATTGCAGAAATTGCGCAAAGTGTCTTCATCTATCTTGGTATTCCGTTTATAGCCGGATTTTTAAGCCGTTATATTCTTATCAGATCAAAGGGCAAAGAGTGGTATGAAAATAAATTTATTCCCAAGATAAGTCCCATAACTTTGATTGCTCTATTGTTCACAATCGTTGCGATGTTCAGCTTAAAAGGTGAGATGATCGTAAATATTCCGATGGATGTAGTAAGAATTGCAATTCCGTTACTAATTTATTTCGTGATCATGTTCTTTATAACATTCCTTGTTGGAAAGTGGCTTGGAGCTGATTATTCCCAAAACGCAGCACTCTCATTCACCGCCGCAGGCAATAATTTTGAGCTCGCCATTGCTGTAAGTATCGGGGTGTTCGGCATATCTAGTCCCCAGGCATTTGCAGGTGTTATCGGTCCATTGGTAGAAGTCCCAGCCTTGATACTCCTCGTCAACGCCGCCTTCTGGCTCAAAAAGAAATTGTACGATAAAAAGAACACATTGTAGGCGTCATGGCTCGCCTGACGCCACTTCAGAAGATAATATGTTACAAATTTTTTTTACAATGTCCACTGAATTAATGAATTCGTGTAATTCGTGGTTATTTCCTCTCCCCAAAAAAGTATCATTCAATGATACACATAACCCCTTTTTAACGCCTATTTTTGTTTATTAAAATAAGTATTAATTAATTATATTCGCTGATATCATAAACATAACATTATTTCCATACCTGCAAATAGCGGGATTTGTATAGTTTGGGAATTCAGCAATAAAAAAACTATAGAAAGGTTTTACCCAAAATGGCAGATAACGAAAAACTGCGCTCTTTACAGATAGCTATTGACCAGATAGAAAAGTCACACGGCAAAGGCTCCATAATGAAGCTTGGTGACGGCGTAATTGCGAAGATCGACTCGATCTCAACAAGCTCAATTTCACTTGATGCAGCCTTAGGCGTTGGCGGCGTACCCAGGGGAAGAATTATTGAAATATACGGACCTGAATCATCGGGTAAAACTACCATCTGTCTGCATATAATTGCCGAAGCACAGAAAAAAGGGGGACTCGCTGCTTTCATTGATACCGAGCATGCATTAGATACAGGTTATGCCAAAAAACTTGGCGTTGATGTTGAAAACCTGCTTGTATCACAACCCGAGTACGGCGAGCAGGCACTTGAAATTGTTGAAACACTTGTACGGAGCAATGCGCTTGATATTATTGTGGTAGATTCCGTTGCAGCGCTTACACCAAGAGCTGAAATAGAAGGCGAAATGGGTGACTCACACATGGGTCTTCAGGCAAGATTGATGTCACAGGCTTTAAGGAAACTTACATCAGCAGTTTCAAAATCAAATATATCTCTTATGTTCACAAACCAGCTTCGCGATAAGATAGGCGTTATGTTCGGTTCACCTGAAACAACAACAGGTGGTAAAGCGCTCAAATTCTACGCGTCTGTCAGAATGGACGTTCGCCGCATTGCGCAGATAAAAGACGGCACAAATGTAATTGGTAACCGTACAAAAGTAAAAGTAGTAAAAAATAAGGTCGCTCCGCCATTCCGCGAAGTTGAATTTGATATCATCTACAATGAAGGTATTTCAAAATTAGGTGATTTGGTTGATACTGCCGTTGATATGGAAATTATCAAAAAAGCAGGCGCGTGGTTCAGCTATAACGAGCAGCGTATGCAGGGCAGAGAGGGCGTGAAGAACATGCTTCTCGAAAATCCCGAACTGCTTGCAAGACTTAACAACGAAGTCCGCGAAGCAATGGGCATGGATGTCACACCCGAAACAGCAAAGAAAGAACCATCAGCTAATGGCAACGGCGAAGCAAAACCAAAAGAAAAAGCAGCCAAGAAGTAATTTCATTATACATTATTGTAGGCGTCATGGACCTGACTTACTGCAGCCTTGGCTGCTCAGGAAGTTTGCCTGACGCCTTTTTTTATTTTATAGATATTTGATTTGTTATTACATTTCGTAAAATGACAATCACTAAAATAGATAAACAAAAAAAGAATAACAAACGGTATAATCTTTATATCTCGGGTGAATTCTATTGCGGTTTATATGATGATACCATCCTTAAATTCGGAATCGCATCAGGTGATGAACTAACAGAAGATAAATTAAACCAAATACGCGAATTTGATGAATACATTTACGGTAAAAAAATATCATTCGATTACCTTTCCTATCGCATACGCACTATATCAGAAATTAAAAAGAAACTTAAAACCAAAGATATATCTCCGGTTATCATTGATAAGGTCATTCATCACTTAAATGAGCTGGGTTTAATTAACGATGAAGAATTCGCAAAACAGCTTATCACAGAAAAAATTAAGAATAAACCCTCAGGCAAACGCCTGCTTCAGCAGAAACTGTTTGAAAAGGGGATATCAAAGCAGGTGAGCGAAAGCGCTATTGAGAAGTATCTCACTGAAGAAGATGAAAAGAATATGGCAATTAAGGTATATGATAAATTAAAACCTAAGCTTAATGGACTGGATAAACAGAAGGCAAAACAAAAGATTTACGAAACTCTTGCACGCAAAGGATTTGATTTAGATATTATTAATGAAATTATCCGTGAAAAAGCCGATTAATATCATTAAATTTACAATATGAAAGCAGGAAAAAATGAAGAAAAGTATCACGGTTCAGTAAACGATACTGTTAAACCGCTCAGCGGTATTACAAAGATCTTCATTCTGCTTATTCCTTTACTTATCATTGCTGCTTTCATTGCTTTCTTTACCGATATTTTTATTGCTTTGGTTATGTGCCTGCTATTCGCGCTGGTGCTGAATCCATTTGTTGATTTTATCCAGGGATTTGGTCTTGGGCGGTCAATATCAATTCTAGTCGTATATATCATTATTGGAACATCGATATACTTTGCATTTAATATGATAGCACCGGCTTTTGTTGAACAAAGCACTTCGCTTACAAAGTCGTATAAAGAATTTCGGGTATCAGAAAAACTCAAAGATACTGAAAAGTGGATAGAGAAAAATGTTCCTTACCTTAAAAAGGGTGATGTTGGCAAAGAAATTGAAAGTTCAGTTCGCTCATCATTCACTAAAGCCGAAGATATTATCTCCGGAGTGGTTTCGACAGTACTCTTTATTATCATAATACCGTTTATTACATTTTTTATACTTCGTGACAGGCAAAAGATAAAAAACGGATTGATAAGCATTGTACCAAACCGTTACTTCGAAATGACGATCAATATAATTGATAAGATTGAAAAGCAGTTAAGCTCATACGTTCGCGCATGGCTGCTTGATGCTTTTGTTTTGGGTGTGCTTTCGTTCATAGGATTGAGTATTATGGGGGTCAATAACGCAATTATAATCGGTATGGTAGCAGGTGCGGGACATTTAATACCTTATGCGGGACCCGTTGTTGGCGGTGTTCCGGCTATACTGATATCAATAATTCAATATGGCGACTTCCACATGATTCTGCCAATCGTAATTCTCTTCACAGTAATTTATATAATCGATAGCGCTTTCATTCAGCCGTATCTCTTCAGCAAAGGGGCAGAAATGAACCCGATAGTTATCATTGCATTAATACTTATCGGCAATCAGATACTCGGCGCATTTGGCGCATTGATAGCAATACCTGTTGCAACAATACTGAAAGTAAGCGCAAAAGAAACAATCAACGGCTTCCGTAATTATAAACTCGGATACTATTGATTAGTCAAGAACTTTTGCGAGCGGAGCGAAGCAATCCCATTGTAGAAACTCTGAAGGTCATTGACCTGCCGGCTAGAAAATAGATTGATAGGCAGGAAAGCTATTGTTGCAGGTGCTATAATCCAATAGATTCATAACCCCGAAGGGGTGACATTATATTTACGCTATAAAAAAAACGAATATTTATAATAATTAGCAGAACTAAATCTAAACATATTATATGGTAATAAAGCTTAAGAATTCTTATCCCAGTATCCACGGTTTACCCGTTATTCACTCAGTTGAAACCGATATTTTTGATTTAACGTATTTCATGAAGTGTATGGAGTGCACCTTCTGCAAAGACCAGTGCTGTGAGTGGGGCGCTGATATTGATATGCAGAACGTTGCCCGTGTAATGAAATATAAAGATGAGCTCGAAGCGTTTACGGGGATAAAATCAGAGCGCTGGTTCGATGAATCAGAAAAAGCAACCGATCATGAGTACCCGGGACACGAATACATGCGTACAACTTTTGATGAAGAAAAAGATTACTGCATATTTTTAAATACCCAAAGCAGGGGATGCATGCTGCACAGCTTTGCTCTGAATAAAGGAATCGATTACCACGAGATAAAACCCTTTTTCTGCTCAATGTTCCCTGTTACATATATGGATGGCGTACTAATGACCCCTGAAGAAATTGATGAAGGCTTAACAGCCTGCCTTGGTCAGGGACCCACTTTATACCAGGGTTCGCGAGATGAACTTCTTCACTACTTCGGCCCCGGACTGGTTGCCGAAATGGACGAGATCCAGGCTTCACGCCCACCTGTGAAAAAAGAAGCAGTGTAGAACAATGTTGGAATAAATTTCTCGTGCCACGAATATAGCTAAACGCTTCCGCAGAGTCCCTTTCAGGAGACTCTGCGAAGACGGAATATCTTACAACTTCACCATTTCACTATCTCAACTCACCAGCTCTTCAATAACACTTCCTTCATTGACATATTTCAGCGGGCGGCCCTGGGGCGAGTGTATTACTTTATTATAATCTATACCAAGCTGATGCGAAAGTGTTGCAAACAAGTTGCCTGGCGTAACCGGATTCGATACTATCTGATTCCCATCATCATTTGTTTCACCGTAAACCCTGCCGCCGCGGATACCGCCGCCGGCAATTGCGCATGCAAATGCATCGGGGTAGTGGTCGCGTCCTTCATTGGCGTTAATAGCGGGAGTCCTGCCAAACTCACCCATACATAATACAAGTGTCCTATCCAGCATTCCGCGCTGGGAAAGATCCTGCACAAGTGTTGAAAAAGCCGGATCAAGCTTTTTGCAGAGATTCGAAACCCTAGAGAAATTATCCTGGTGAGTATCCCAGCCATCCAGTGTTACCTCAACGAACTTAACTCCCGTTTCTATGAGCCTTCTTGCCATCAAACAGCCTTTGCCAAAATCATTTTCGCCGTAGGCTTTCTTTAATACATCGGGTTCTTCAGAAATATCAAAAGCTTTGATCAATGGTGAGTTCATCATTCTAACAGACTTCTCATATATCAATTGATGTTCTTTAATATCTTCAAGCCCTTTTTCTTTGTAGAAATTATCTTCCATCTGATTAAGCAATTTCATTCTTTCAGCAAAGCGGGTATCGTCAACATCTTTGAACTTTGCGATATTCTGCAGCGGCTTGGTTACGTCTTTGATCACATAAGGTGAGAATTCCTTACCTAAAAATTCCGCGCTGTAACTGGGTCCGGTTAGACTGATAAAATA